>CAYHDM010000008.1:0-15330 GCA_964355455.1 uncultured Candidatus Saccharibacteria bacterium | reverse complement strand
GTTTTAAATTCTCCCCATTCAGGAGTCTGCACGATATGAACATCAAGTTGTTTAATCATCAGTTGCGCATATATTATCTCACACGTGGCTAGTATGTGTTCCTTCGTATACTTCAATCCATTTTTCTAATTCAATGTTTTGAGGTCGTAAATTCGAATCAATTTTCATTTCGGCTAAAAAATCCTTTTCAAAAACTTTATTAATCATTTTTCGTGGATTTTTATATACGTGATGTAAAAATTTCTCCCAGTTTCTAAAACCGATTTTCTCAATTAATTTTGAACCAGCTTCGTCTTTTGTAAGCTTAATTACAATACTTTTAACCATTGGTTCCGGATAAAAGTCTTTTTCCGAAACAAACCTGACCATTTCGGCTTTATATCCTAAAGTTATGTATGACCAGTAACTTGAAGATGGAGCTTTTTTTAAAATTTTCTCCCCGACCTCTTTTTGTATCATTAAAACGATTTTTTTCGGACGATGGCCTACAGGTAAGGCTAAAAGTTTATGGATTATCGGCGATGTTATGTAATATGGAATCGATCCAACGACCTTAAAATCTCCGTCATACTGACTCAAATCCGCATCAAGAAAATTTTCATTTATTACGTTAATATTATTACTCTTAAATTCCTTTTTTAAAAATGGAACCAGTGATTTATCCAACTCATAAACATCTAGCGTTCTATATGGATAATTGACGATAAACGCTGTTACAGCACCCTGTCCTCCACCAATTTCAAGAATTTTATCGGTCTCTTTAATTTCGAGATGACGAACCATATCGGCAGCAACTGAAATATTGGTCAAAAAATTCTGCCCCAAGGATTTTTTAGGTTTCATAATACTTCTTATATTTGTACCACAAAGACGGCATGGCCGGTTTAGCTAAAATAAGCTTCAAATAAATCCAAATTAAGTCTTGATTTCTTTTGTCACTCAGTCTACTATATTGCTAGCTATGGCCTTGACACACAGACAAAGCGAGATATTAAAGGCGATTATAGAGGAATATATAGACAGCGCACAACCAATTGCATCAGTCGAACTTGTTGCACGCCGAAGATTGCCTGTCAGCGGAGCGACAGTAAGAAACATAATGTCTGATCTGGTACAGATGGGTTACCTTCAGATGCTGCACGTTTCAAGCGGAAGAACTCCAACTGATATGGCTTATCGCTACTATATAAACGATTTAATGGCTGAAACCGAAATAAGTGTTCTCGATGAAGTTGCACTAAAACAGAAAGTCTGGAATGCGAGATACGAACTTGAGAGACTCCTAAGAAATGCCGCTCAAGCCTTGTCTGACGCATCGGGATGTTTAGGCATCGCTCTGACTACTGATGGGTATTATTCTTTTGCCGGAGTCGGAAAAATGCTTGATATTCCTGAATTTTATGAAATTGACGTTACAAAATCAGTTTTGAGATTCATTGATGATTACGATTTGACACTGTCAATTTTACAAAAAGCACATTCTAATCCGAGCAATTTATCGATATTAATTGGAAAAGAAATAGGTTTAGCAAGTATGGAGCCTGTTTCCATTGTTTCAGGATCGGCCAAAATCGCCGATAAAGATTGCTTTATTGGAGTAATAGGTCCTGCTCGTGCGGAATACGGAAAGCTGATCCCAATAATTAGATATATGACAAATCTGTTAGAAGAAACAGGAAACAATCTTTAATTAAATATGTCTGATAAATTAAGCAAAAAAGAACATAAAACGGAAGAAAAGCCTGAAATTGAAGGAAAGGAAATTGAGGCACTTAAAAATAAGTGCGAAGAGTTAGAAAATAAATACAAAAGGGCACTTGCAGATTATATAAATCTTCAAAGAAGAACTGATGAGGAAAGAGAAGAATTTGTTAAGTTTGCAAACGGGGTTTTACTTAGAGGAATTCTTGAAGTTCTGGATGATCTTGAACAGTCACAAAAACATATTAATGATGAAGGCCTTAATAAGGTTGTTGACAGATTTAGAAAATTTTTAACAGATCGTGGAGTAGAAGAAATTGAATCTGAAGGAAAAGATTTCGATCCGTCACTTCACGAGGCAATTGAATCGGTCGAAGGAGAAGGAAATAAAGTTATGAAAGTACATCGTAAAGGTTATAAGTTTTTTAGTAAGCCTCTTCGTACAGCAATAGTTGCTGTCGGCAGCGGCAAAAAAGAATAAAAAATGTCAAAAATATTAGGTATCGACTTAGGTACAACAAACAGTGCGATGGCAATAATGGAAGGAGGACAACCTAAAATTATTGAAAATGCTGAAGGAAACCGAACAACTCCTTCAGTTGTAACAATTTCAAACAATCAGTTCACAGTCGGAGTTTCCGCCAAACGACAGGCAGTAATTAATCCGAAAAATACGATTTATTCCGTAAAAAGTATTATGGGGAGAAAATTCACCGATACTGAAGTACAGAAAATTCTAAAAGAAGTCCCCTACACTATCAAGGCCGGATCAAATGGAATGGCTATTGTTGAAGTAGACGGAAAAGAATATACACCGCAGGAGATATCCGCACAGGTTTTAATGAAGCTAAAAAGAGACGCTGAAGCTTATTTAGGTGAACCGGTAATTCGTGCAGTTATAACTGTTCCGGCATATTTTAACGACGCTCAAAGACATGCGACGAAAGAAGCCGGAAAAATTGCAGGATTAGAAGTCGAAAGAATAATAAATGAACCTACAGCCGCATCACTTGCATATGGACTTGATAAAAAGACAAACGAGCAAATCGCAGTTTATGATTTAGGCGGAGGAACATTCGACATTTCCGTTTTAGAAATCGGAGACGGGGTTTTCGAAGTTAAAGCTACAAATGGAGATACTTTACTCGGCGGAGATGATTTCGACAAAGAAATAATAAACTGGCTTTTAACCGAATTTAAACGTGAGAACGGAGTTGACTTAAAAAATGACAAACAGGCGATGCAGCGTTTAAAAGATACCGCAGAAAAAGCAAAAATCGAGTTAAGCAGTGTTGATAGTACACAGATAAATATCCCGTTTATTACGGCCGATGCGTCCGGACCAAAACATTTGGATGTGACTTTAACCCGTTCAAAATATGAACAGTTGGTTGAAGGACTGCTTGCCCGAACTACGGGTCCACTGAATCAGGCAATTAAAGATTCAAGATATAGCAAATCCGATATAGATGAAATCGTATTAGTTGGAGGAATGACCAGAACTCCAAAAGTCATTGAAATTGTTAAAAACTTTTTTGGAAAAGAACCTCATAAAGGCGTAAATCCGGATGAAGTTGTCGCAGTCGGAGCCGCAATCCAAGGAGGGGTTTTAACTGGCGATGTAAAAGATGTAGTTTTACTTGATGTAACTCCACTAACTTTCGGTATTGAGACTTTGGGAGGTGTTATGACTTCGATAATCAAGCGAAATACAACTATACCGACAAGCGCATCTCAAGTGTTCAGTACCGCGGCAGATAGCCAGACAAGCGTTCAGGTTCATGTATTACAAGGCGAGCGCGAAATGGCAGCGGATAATAAATCTTTAGGGACATTTATTTTAGATGGAATCGCTCCGGCTCCAAGAGGAATGCCGCAAATTGAAGTTACATTTGATATTGATGCCAACGGTATTTTGAATGTTTCCGCAAAAGACAAAGCTACAAATAAAGAACAGAAAATAACAATTCAGGGAAGTACCGGCTTATCTGACGCGGAAATCGAACGAATGGTAAAAGATGCCGAAGCTCACAAAGCGGAAGATGAGAAGCGAAAAAATCTTGTTGAAGCAAAAAACCATGCCGAGAATCTGGTTTATACAACTGAAAAAACCCTGAAGGATCTCGGAGCTAAAGTTGATGCAGCTAAAAAATCAGAAGCTGAAGGTTTGGCTAGCGAACTTAAAGAGTTAATAAAAACCTCTCAGAATGCAGATGAAATTAAAAGCAAAACCGACGCATTAAGCGCTAAAATACAGGAAATCGGGGCAGCTGCCTACCAACAAAGCGGAGCACAGGCAAATCCAAATCCTGAAGGACCAAAAAATGATTCAAAGGGGTCGGATAAAAAGAACGATGATGATGTCATTGAAGGTCAGGTCGAGAACAATTAACCTTTTTTTATATTAATGATTTTTAGCTTGAATTTAAATTAATTTTGAGAAAAATTCCGCAATCCTATTATCTGTCGAAGACTATAAAGATGAGGACGTTTCGAGAAATTATATTTAAATGCACTTATGTCGCAAAAAGATTTTTATGAAACGCTCGGTGTAAAAAAAGATGCTTCAGATGCAGAAATAAAGAGCGCTTATAGAAAACTTGCCAGAGAGTGGCATCCTGATGTCGCCAACGGAAAACCCGATGCCGAAAAGAAATTCAAAGAAATAAACGAGGCATATCAGATTTTAGGCAATAAAGAAAAACGTTCACAATATGATAGATTCGGTCATTCTGCTTTTAGTGGAGGTTCTCAGGGTGGTCCGCATGGCGATCCATTTTCAGGATTTGGCGGGGGAAACGGCCCTTTCCAGTGGTCATACTCAACAACCGGCGGATCAGGAGGCCAAGGATTCGAAGACCCGTTTGATGTTTTCGAGCAGGTATTCGGATTCAGAGGCTTTGGCGGAGAGCGAAAGGGTCGCAGTCTTCAATATACTCTTGTCATAGACTTTCTGGATGCTGTTAAGGGTTTCGAAGATACGGTCAAAGTCGATAGCAAGAAATTAAAAGTCAAACTTCCACCCGGCGTCAGAGATGGCACCCAAATAAAATTCGTTGGACATGGCGAAAACCCGGGAAACGGTAGACCTCCCGGAGACTTATTCTTAGTCGTTAACATCAAGCCTCACCCCGAATTTATTCGACAGGGTATGGATATTATTTCCCAAAAAGAGATTTCTATAGCTCAAGCCTCATTAGGAGCAAAAGTGCCGGTTAAGGTTGTTGATCCGTTAAATTCTATAGGGACTTCTGAAATCAAGGTTAATATTCCATCTGGAACTCAACCTGAATCTCAGATCCGCCTAAGGGGATACGGCATGCCAAATCCAAACGGTTTCGGAAGAGGCGATCATTATTTAGTAATAAAGGTAAGTATTCCAAAAAGATTGAATAAACAACAGAAAAAAGCTTTGGAGGAGCTATTTTAAAATGGTAAATCAGCAGCTCTCAGAAATTTTCAATAATATGTCAGCTTATTGTGAGATGAGTGATGACAAAAACGCTTTTTTCAGGGCGCGTGCCTTTAGGAAGGCATCTGAAATTATAGAGAAATTCCCATTTGATTTCGCCCAACCCGAATGGTTCGAAGATTTAGAGCGAATGAAAAAGCTTGAGGGAATCGGCCAGCGTATCGCCGAACACATAAAAGAATATGTGGAAACCGGAAAGATTAAGGATTATGAAAACATGAAAAAGGAAAGTCCGGTTAAACTAGAGGAGTTGTTAAAAGTTCAGGGAGTCGGCCCAAAAACAATTTTAAAACTATACAAACAGCTGGGTGTTACGAATATTGAAACTTTAAAATCTGCCGCGGAATCCGGAAAAATTGCAGAACTCGAAGGATTTGGTCCTAAAAAAGAGCAAAATATTATTGAGAGCATAAAATTCGCAATCACAAATAAAGACCGGGTTTCAATTGCGCGTGTAGAGGAACATGTAGATTCACTAGTAAAATACCTAAAGCCCGATAAAAATATACTTCGTCTGGAAGTTGGAGGATCCTTCCGCCGAAGAAAAGAAACAATCGGCGATATAGACATTCTTATTTCTTCAAAAGATCCAAAAGCCAGTATTGATCATTTCGTAAAGTATCCTGAAATCGAAAAAATTTTAGGACAGGGGGATACCAAGTCCTCAATCTGGCTAAAATCACATCTACAAATCGATATCCGGGTACTTCCGCTTAAAAGTTTTGGTGCCGCTTTACAATATTTCACCGGCAACAAAGAACATAACGTAAAGCTTCGAAATATAGCAATCGCGCAGAATTATAAATTGTCTGAATACGGATTATTTGAGCGTTTAAAAAATGATCAAGAAGGTAAAATGTTTGAGAGTGATGATGAGGCAAAAATATACAAACGGCTGGGACTTCAATATATCATTCCCGAACTTCGCGAAGATCAAGGGGAATTGGAAGCTGCAAAAAAGAATCAGCTTCCGAATGTTATTTCCATAAAAAACATTAAGGGGGATTTTCAAATGCACACAACAAATAGTGATGGAGGGAATTCGATTGAAGAAATGGCACTAAAATGTAAATCTCTCGGGTATAAATATATGGGAATAACCGACCATTTCGGTAAATTAAAAATCGCGAATGCAATTGATGTGTCTGAATTTCCCAAATACCTGGAGGATATCCGAAAAGCTGATAAGAAAGTCGACGGAATCAAAATCTACGCATCAGGTGAAATCGAAATTGATAAAGACGGAGATTTGGAGTTTCCTGAAGAATTACTAAAAGAATTGGACTATGTAATAGCCTCAGTCCATTTCTCCACTAAAATGGATAAAAAACAAATGACTGAAAGAATTATTAAAGCGCTGAAAAATCCATTAACAAAAATTCTGGCCCATCCTACCGGTCGCCTTATTGGCCAGAGACCGGGTTTTGAATTTGATTATAGGGAAGTATTTAAAGTTGCCCGTGAAGAAAGAGTCGCCCTTGAAATAAATGCACATCCCGCAAGACTTGATTTGAACGATTATTTAACTAAACTTGCAGTAGACTTAGGTTGTAAAATTGTTATAAATACAGATTCACATGCTGTTATAGAGCTTAATAATATGAAATATGGCATCGACGTTGCACGACGCGGATGGGTTCAAGAAAAAGACCTTGCCAAAATAGGTGATATTGTTAGAGAATAGTATTTGCCTAGAGTTTGAGATAAATAAAAACCTCCTGCCGCATTAAATAGCCATTATGGTCAAAAACAGATTATTAAGACATACACTTTTCATACTAAGTATTGTAGGGATTGTTGCGATTACTCCACATGTTACAGAAGCACATATAGAAATAGAAAGACTTGTGAATGTGAATGAAATAAATTTGTCAGTTTCTCCGACTGTTAATGAAAAACCTTTAAGAATAACAATCCCTTCTCGAGGAATAAATATAAAAGTCGAAGAATCCGCTGTCGAAAACGGCACATGGGCTGTTCCTGAACACTCAGCCGGATACGCAGGAGGCAGTGCATTACTTGATGAAGAACATGGCAATTCAATTATTTTCGCCCATGCCAGAAACGGCCTTTTTAGGGATTTATTGGGAATTCGTGACAGCGATGAAATAACAGTAATTGGCACTGAAAACATATACAAATATAAAGTTACTTCTATTGAGAAAATTCTTCCTGATGAAATTGATAAAATAAAATCATTCGGAGGCCATAATCTGACACTTTTTACATGCGAAGGGTGGAACGACGAATACCGTCTTTTAGTTAAGGCAAAACGCATTGATACATATAGTCTAAATAGTTCCGAAATTATTTGAGGAGGTGAATATTAAAAATGGCTAGAAAACCTGGAGAGAACTTATCATTCCAAGATAGACTTAAGGCATGGTGGGAAACAGACACGGCAAAGGCAATCGCTACAATCGTAGCTGTTTTATTAATACCGGCTTCAGTAATTGCATGGAATTATGCAACAAATCAAGGAAAAGAGATTACAAATCAGCTGAAGACTGATTCTACAACAGCAGATGTATCAGAAGATGAAAATATTATCGACGAGGAAAGCGCGTTGGATAGTGAAGAATCTGATACTACAGGAGCTGAAACAGCACAAGGTACCACAGGACAGGAACCAGCAACCGACACAGCTACTGACCAAAATCAGCCGGCAGTTGGTGGTTTAGGTTCCGTTGAGAAACTCCCAAATACAAGCTCTGAAACAATAACAAATTATACTGTTAAAAACGGAGACAGTGTCTATAGAATTTCCATAAACATTTGTGGAAATGATTCTTTCTATATTTCAAGTATGCGCAAAAACTACTTAAAAGTTGGAGAAACTATAAGAGTTAAGTGTACTTATTAGAATTTGAAATTGTGTGATTACCTGGGACTCGCATCTATAGAGCGAGTCCCAAACTATGTTTGTAACTTCTTTTATATATATGAGAATTTCAAATTAGAACCGGCAGGCAAGTTAGGTGACGATAAATCTGTCAGATAACTTAGCTACTTCCTGCAACTTCACAGATGCTGGCGCCAACTTCGTATCGCTCTGACGTTCTTCCGCCTCCTGTTGAGCCCAAGCCTATTCTTCGCCGTTTTCATCTTCACTTTTTTCCTCGTCATCTTTCTCTTTCTCTTCGTCTTTTTTCAGCATCTCTTCGATCACCTTGGGATCACACCTGACTTGAGGCTCTTTGCCTTTTTCAAATAACTGTTTAATATTCGGACATCCTGAACAGGCCAATGTATTTGTAAGCGGACAAATGTCCACCTCGATTAAGCCGGCCGGACGAGTAATAATCTGTGCCATATCACGATTTTCAATTAAATAGTCGACGGCCTTTCTCCATATAGTTGAAGATCCGACGTAGCCTGAAGCAAGGCCCCGCATAGGCTCGTTATAATTATTGCCGACCCATGTCAAAACGACAAAATCATCGTTATATCCGATTGCCCAATTATCTTTTTCTTCGTTAGTGGTTCCGGTTTTTACGGCGAATTGTTTTTTTGTGACGTTTAATTCAGAATTCGATCCGAATGCGGCTGACCTTGCCCTATTATCGGACAAGGTGTTACTTATCATGTAAGCCGTGAACTCACTTAAGACCTTTTCTTTCTGGCAGATTTTTTCGCTTCTATTTTCTAAAGTTGATGCGTTGGTGGATGCTAGAACATTAGTTTCAAACCATGCTCGTCTAGTTAATATAGATGGAGATTCATCCAGAAAATCTACACAATCGTTTTCTTCGATGACGTTTCCATATGCATCATAGATTTTTAAAATGGGATTTAAGTCGCGTTTGTAGCCTTGATTCGCGAATACTCCATATAAAACAGCCATATCAGTCATTTTGACTTCGCCGGCACCCAGTGTTAATGAAAGTCCGAATCTGGAGGAATCATTCCATGTTGTAATTCCCATTTTCTTACCGTGATCTACTAAAGGGACAACTCCGAGTTTATCAAGTAATTTTACTGCGGGAACATTGTATGAATTAGCCAATGCCTGCCTTAATGTAAGGCGTCCATGAAATCTTCCGTCGTAATTTACGGGTTTATAATCTCTCTGACCTGCAAGTTTATATACAACCGGTGCATCGTCGATAACAGAGCCTAATGTATATCCACTTTCTAAGGCCAAAGAATAAGTTAAAGGTTTTATGGAAGACCCCGGTTGCCTCGGAGAAATCGTTATGTTTACATTTCCGTCATTGGCTGTATCCCAATAATCTGTAGAACCTACCATAGCCAAAATCTCGCCGGTTTTGGGATCAGTTATCAAAGCGGCCCCGTTCGCGACATTATTTCGGCGGAGTTTTGAAACCTGAGTCTCAACGATATTTTCGAGTTCAGTTTGAAGCTCGATATCAATGCTTGTAAATACATCCAGCCCGCCTTGAACAACCATCAGCTGTCCATATTTATCTTCAAGTTCAGAAATAACAAAATTTACAAAATGCGGAGCAATAATTCTTTCTGCCGGACTTTTAAATTCTAATTTTTCATTAGCGGCAATATCTGCGGCTTCTTGGGTTATAAATCCACTTGCGACCATTCTATCGAGAACCAACTTTTGGCGCTCTTTTCCTGCTTCTAAATTTCCTGCAAACGGAGAATATTTAGATGGAGCAACAGGAAGTCCTGCTAAAAACGAGCTTTCGGCTAAATTTAAATCATCAAGTTCTTTGCCGAAATATCTTTTTGCCGCGGACTTGATACCGTAGGCGGTTCCTCCATATGAAATTCTGTTCAAGTACATTTCTAAAATCTGCTTTTTGGAATATTTTCGCTCGACTTCAATCGCGATTACGGCCTCTTTAGCTTTTCTTTCATATGTTCTTTCGGATGTTAAAAGTGAATTTTTTACAAGCTGCTGTGTGATTGTGGATCCGCCTTCAATATCATCCTCAAAAAATGTCTTTTTGGCAGCACGGATGATTCCTCTTATAGAAAGTCCATTGTGTGTAAAGAAATCTTCATCTTCGATGGCGATTGTCGCGTTTATAAAATCACGTGGAATACTTTCAAGCGGAACTATAGTGCGGTCTTCGTCATCATATAAACGGTACAAAATATTGCCCTTGCGATCATAAATTGTTGTTGTCTGCCTCGGCTCATGTGTTGAAAGAGCTTCAATTCGGGGGAGATCCTGCCAAATTATGAAATAGAAAGCCGTGCCTAAGTACAATCCTATTATAAAGGCGATTATCAAAAAGGTTCTAAAGGAAAATAATCGAAACCTGATTTCAAATGTGAAAATAGCTTTTAGGATTCTATAAATTGTTTTGAAAGGCCAGAAAATTATATTGGTTGTAAATGCTAATATCGATTTCACAGCCCTATTTAAATACTGAAGTGTATTAAAACGTACATTGATTTGCGGTTTTGTAGGCTCTTTTATTTTTGCTTCTATTTTAGAGGTTTTCGCTACTTTTACTGCTATCGGCCGCAAAGATATTTTTGGTAAATCTAGCTTAATTTCAGGCAATTTGAATTTAGGAATTTCAATATGTATAACCGGGATTTTTATTTTAGGAAATTTAATTTTGATATTTTTTATTAAACCAAAAAGGTCTTTAAGCTCTTGCATTAAACCTTCAAATTCGGATATGAGAAGTTTTTTTATATCAAAATTAAGAATTTTTGGGCGTGAGAATTCTATTTTTGGGATGCCAATTTGTGGGATTTTTATGCGTGACCATAACACTAAAACGTTACTTTTTACTACGCCCGCGGTTAAGATACTATGGGTTTTAATCCAGTTAATGACAGATAAAACTGATTTCCATATCAAACTCCCTACGAATTTAAAAAGAGTTATGTAAATATATGGAACATAGTATAAAACCTCTAAAAGAAAGTGTTTTTTATACCAAGCTATCGCTGTCTTTACTCTCACGTTTTTTTTACTTTTTTTGAATTTCTTTTGCTTCCTGTCCATGGAAGATTTTTCCCTAACTATAAGACTCTATGCATATTTTAAATTTATCCACACAAAGTGTCTATAGGTTCTTTGCTGACAAACTCGACCAATTTCATATTTTTTAATTTTTATGGATGATCCTCGAAGTGCGAAAAAATTTCCTGCAATTTTATAAAGTCCGAAAAGCGTATATAATTGGGCTTGTTACTTTTACTATTGCCAGATCGTCTAATGGTAGGACAGCGGCCTTTGAAGCCGTCAATCATGGTTCGAGTCCATGTCTGGCAGCCACGAAATTTCACAGTCACCACAAGGGTTTTAGATAGAAAAGATGTAGACTCGAATTTATTAGAGGGATTTAACGAATTCAACTACATCTTCAACAATCTGTTTTTCATATCCATCAAACCCATGTTCAGCCCCTTCGTAAATCTTAGTTGTAACCTTAGGTGAAGATTTTAACTGCCTTTTTAACAAGTCCATTGCCTTGTACGAATCCATTGATGTAACAATCCCATCATCTTTAGTTCCAGTAATCGCTAAAACTGGAAGGTAAATTCTATTAACGACATCCCAACCTAAATCTTGTCGGCCGTAATTAAAGATAGCTGTTTTAGATATATCACTAAAGAAATTTAAATATGTATTGGCTGAAAGATACTCGGATTCCCAAAGTATATGTGAAAGTATTTGGTCGCCTTTCCCCTCAGCTACTAATTTTTTAGCTTCTGGATATAAAATCTTATGATCTTTATTACCATATTCATCGTGAACAAGCCCTAGCATATCTGAAGGACTTATATAAATTAAACCGACAATGTTTTTAGGGTTAACTTGATCAACGTAATATGATATTTTTGATGGACCTAAGCTGTGTCCCTGTAGATAGATTTTTTTGTACCCTGATTGTTCAGCGTAATCAATCCAAACTTGTATATCATGAATACACTCTTCAAAAATCTCAAATGCGTTCCCAATATTTACGAAGTCATTTCCTTTTGTAGTTAGTTTTATTGAATGAACTCCCCTATTTTCACCAGCCAGAAAGGCAATATTGTTTTTGGAGTAGTAATCATGCATGAAAGGATAATAAGAGTTTGTATAGAAGTCTCCTGACATTCCGTGTATATGAATAATTATTGAGTCTTTGGCTTCTGTATGCGTTATATTCCCGTAAAGTTTAAGTTCATCTTTAGTTTGCGTGTTTATAAGTTCCATTCGGCTAATTTTATCAGATTGTTATGAAACTAGTTCGAACGTCCTCCACGACAGCCAGCCACGAAAAACAGTCTTTCCATGATTTTTGGATTTAGTCACCCAAAAGCTATTTCTTTTTCGTGAATAAATGCGTCACATCCAGTGGATTTATATATTGATCCCAAGGAACTAATACTGATAATAAGCCAGACATTAAAATAGTATATTCTTCCGTTCCTCTTCGAAAAGATTCTTTATCCGTAAACGATGGAAGTACATTCTCACCAACCAAAAATTTTGATCTAGTTAGTTTATTACTATCCGTGAACCAAATGTGCAGCGTTCCTTCCCTTTGCCCCCCGACTGATTCAAAGTTTACTTTACTATACTTGCTTTTGGCATATATTTCTGTAGCCTGGTCGGGATATCCAAAAACAACTACAAGGCTATATTGGTCATGGGAAATTATCATTAGGCTTTTGCCGGATTTTTTAGAAACCAACAACTCCGCATCCATACCTATGTCCGTGAGCTTGTCCGTTATTTCTTCAAGTTGTGATATCGGGTAGTATCTATCATTAAGAAACTCTCTAGAATTAACCAATTCAGTTGGAAATCCAAAACTCTTTTTTGGGATTCCCCATTCTTCATCAAAAACGGCAAATCTAATTTCCATCTGCCTAAACTTACTGTTAGGAATTTTAAATGACATGAGATCCATTCCAAATTGTCGAACAACTGCATTAAGAAAAGTAGTTACGTCACTATCGACAGCAAGTGCATATAAGGAATCTGGATTAAGACAAGTTAATTTTCTTGTTTCAGGATCGAAAGTCAATATGGCTTCGGCGGAATCTCCACCCAATTCACTATCATGTAGGTTCTGCATAGGTTGGACTGTAAGCTTCAAAATAGGTGGTTCCTCGCCAGCCAGCTGGAAGAGTGATTCAAGCAATAATCCATAGATTTCTGAATATTGCTGAAGAACCTGCTCGAATTCTTCTTTACCATTGGCCTCCCCAATAAGTGAAAAGTCAAAACTATTCTGCTCCTTGGAAAATTCTGGAATAGATTTTTCGATTAAATCTATAGCGTCTATATCACCTGAAAATAAATGAGACTTAATTGCAACAGAGTCTTCATCAGTACGCTCTTGGCCTAAATAAGCCATAAGTGATTCTTTATCACTCCAACCTAAATTAACTTTTACTATTGTTCCATTGATTTCCAACTCTAGAAACGAATTTCCTGTCGCAAGAATACTTAGCTGATCAACAGGAATCGAGTACTCAAAGGACCTAATGCCTCTAGACAGAAGTACTTCGCGGAATAACGCTACTTTGCTAGGATCTATATATTCCGATTCTGTTTTAAGAACATTTCCATCACCACGAAATTCGACATCACCAAACAGATAGACTAGTTGATCTTCTTTTGTTGAAGGATATTTCACCACTGCCTCAGCAAACATTTCCGTTGTGGTATTCCGAATTATCCCACTCTCTGGAGAGAGGGTTCCGATAAAACTTCCACCGTTCTCATGCGAAGAATCTAAGACTTGTGCTTCGAATATTTCGTATAATCGTTCTGGATTTTTTATTTCGACGGAGATACTTCCGGTTGAATAACTTTCGTATGTGGGGTTAATTGGTTCAGTTAGATCAGCCATAAAACTTTTTTATTGAGACAGATTCTATCAAACAGTTTATAGAAGTCAACGTGATCACAATTCCAATTTTTAGTCAGCCCTGAATTTGCCTCTCATCTTCCCAAGGTATATATTCAACCTATGAAATACTTCTCCGGCAACATCGAACAACTGACTCTCGACAACAATTTCTTTAGAAAAGTTATATACACCTGTGCTCATTCACAGCTTGTGCTTATGAGTCTAAATCCCGATGAAGAGATTGGTCTCGAAGTCCATGATCAAGTCGACCAGTTTTTCAGAATAGAACAGGGAAAAGCCAAATTTATAGTTGGAGATTCAGAAGTCATGGCAGAAGCTGAACATGCTGTTATTGTTCCGGCTGGCACGCATCATAATGTTATAAACATTGGAAGTGAAGACCTTAAACTATATACGATTTACTCTCCGGCAAATCATAAGGATGGAACTGTTCACAAGACAAAAGCCGAAGCCATGCAGGCAGAAAAAAATGGTGGAGATTAAGTCTATTAGATTTCTAGTCTTTAGTGGAGTCACATCAAAACATTATATTAGGAGGTGATGTTAATGGCTAAAGCTCTAATTATAGAAAGTGAGCCTGATTCTCAGGTTGAACCTATTCAAGAAGATCGGACAAAATATGAGGTGCTTTCAGATTTATATACAATTGCTAATCGTGTCGAACATACTGTGAGTGAGTTATGTCCTAACGAAGGAGATAGAGCAGAATTTACTATTATTGCTGAGAATGATGGCTGCGGATATAAGTATTCCTGTATTGTAAGACTGCCTGACGGAAGCATTATACAAATTAAGTAGCTTTAATCCACAAAGCTTAATGCGATCCCTTTTTTGTTGACTCTTCCGGTTCTACCAATTCTATGAACATAATCTTCGTAAGATTCCGGCAAGTCGTAATTTATAACGTGAGAAATATCAGCAACGTCGATTCCACGTGATGCAACATCAGTTGCTAAAAGAATTTTAACCTGGCTATTTCTAAACATATCTAATGCTCGTTTTCTTTGAGATTGTCTTTTATCCCCGTGAATTGCGGCGACTTTGAATCCGCGGTCTAAAAGCTCTGTTTCTAATTTTTCGACACCGTGTTTGGTTTTTCCAAATACTAAAACTTTTACAAATTCTTTTTGGATTAAGAGGTCGTGCAAAACTTCGACTTTGGACCGTCCCTGAATTTTTACAATATCCTGATCAACATTTTTTGCCGTTGCTCCTGATTTTACAGAAACCGTAATTGGATCAACCATTAAAGAATTCATTATTGAAGTTATTTGAGGAGACATCGTCGCTGTAAAAAACAGTGACTGCCTTTGTTGTGCCAAATTTGAAATCAAATATTTAATA
>CAYHDM010000007.1:0-15339 GCA_964355455.1 uncultured Candidatus Saccharibacteria bacterium | reverse complement strand
TCCCTACACGACGCTCTTCCGATCTATCTCGATGTTTTTTCAGAAGAAAGGATCAAGCAATGCGTTCCCAACGAAGTATGCTGTGTGTCTGGTTAGTCTTGGTAGGTCTGTTTGTATTTCAATTTGGAACTATACACGCACAGAGTTCCGGAAATACGGTATTCCTACCCTCTATTGGAGCCTACAACGCCGAAGTTCACAACACAACTGAAGAAGAGGAATTAGCCTATGAAGAAAGATTTAACAGAATAAGGGATCTTCTAGCAACTGAACTAAGACAGACTCTACTACAAGGACAACAGGATCCCTTTGAACTAACCTACGAATGGGTAAGTCAAGATGATACATGGATTTACGGCTATGTCTTGGCTAGACCAGACGTGGGTTCTCCGGCTGACGCGTATAATTTCCTGGTTAGAACTATTGGAGATGACATCTCTGTTGCCTATATGTATAGCGATCAGTTTGATGAATGGCTGGATCTTCTACCAGAAACACTCATCGAGTCTGAAGGTAGGCAACATCTATATTCTTCAGGAAAATATGCACAAGTATCTGGTGCGTCCGCTGATAGCCTGGAATCACAACCTCAACTATCATTTCCATGGCGGGAAGGTCATTCATGGAGGTTCTCAAGCGGACCGCATCACAAGGATGGGCCAGGTCACGCAGAACATCCTTGGTCAGGAATCGATTTTGGTATCCCATACCTATCTGATGGCACAACCGCAACCGACCAAACAGTCGTAACGTCACTCGAAGGAGAAGTTCTTTCGATAGACCCAGGCTGCTCAGTCACAATCGGATTTAAGGGTGGATGGGCCATTAGGTATCTCCATGTCAAGGAAATCACTGCCAATTCCAACCAATCGATTGCCCGCGGTACCCCTATCGCAACAGTACCATTAAGCGGTGCCTGTGGGATAACTGACGGACCTCATCTACACATCGACCTCATGTACAACGGTGTCTATCAAGATTTCGGCGACAAGTGGATAGGAGGCTGGCAGGTCAAGCAGGGATCAACAACCTACGAAGGTTCGCTGAGCTTGCCTACTTTCCTGAAACTGAACGCTAATACCGCGAGAACAGGTCTGACCAGCCGTTATGTGAAGAATTATGGCGCCGTTGGCGATAACTGGTCTGATAACGTTTTCCAAACTCCGTTGAAGCAACAAAGAGGTGTAACTGTCTGTAGCCCGAAGGAGTGCTACTTCGCCGATCAGGGAACATTCTTAATGTCGACTTCCCAAAAGGAAGTTACTAAGCTGCTCCTTGCTAAAGGCTTTATGGTGCAATTCTACACAAACACACCTCCTGTCACCGTCTCGTCTGCCGATGCCGACGTCGCCCTTCCAACCATTAGTTGCATCGATTTCGATGTCACTGACCTCCAAAATTACAACTTCCCTGGAACCGAAGCTTCACTTCGGGACAACGCAACCAGGATAACAATTTTGGAGGGGGTATGTAACCCATCAGATCGTCCAACGAAGAAAGGAACGACGACAAGTCCCGGAGTACCAACCCCGGGAGAGGCATCCTCCAACTACGGATGCAACAACCAAACCACAGGTGTGAAGTTTCACAACAATGGCGGAAGTTGCTTCTACATGACTGCAGGCAAAGCGAGTCTTCCTTTCAGTCCCACAAGGATTGAGGTCCTCGACGCAAACCGTAAGTACGACATCAGTATTTGCAATGCTAAAGGACAATGTGACGAGTTCAACAACACGGCCGGCATAGACCACTCATCTGTTTCACGTCCGTTCACTCGAGTCGAAGTCACTCCACAAGGTTTGGTAAGTACCGATGCAGTAGGTTCATGTAGAACCAGCACTGGGCGTAAAGTCCAGTTTTCAACAATGCAGGCCGGAGTTAAGTACTATACCGATCGCAAGTACACGGTCAAGAATGTCGACAAGGTTGAACTGATCGGCATGAGATTCCTTATGACTCCGAACGATGACAAGCTGAATGGAGATCCCGAGTACATAACTTGTGACATCAAGAAGACGACTCAAGTTGTGATCGCGGTTGATGGCAGAAATAAGGTTTTGCCAAGTTGGATGAGAGGGTCACCCTATGAACGTATCAACCGAGAAATCGGTACCACCGACAATGAGATGCAACATTTCGATCTGTATGCATGTACACAACGGGGAGGCTATAAACTTCGCCTAGGTGGACCTCAATCAGATGGTTCAAGCGGAACAAGAACCAACTTTATCATCATCTTTCGGGATGCCGCACAAGATAAAGCGACCGATTGTTCTGCCAAGTTCAATGTTCCACCTGACGTACCGGTTCTTAAGGGAATCCCATCAACTGATCCACCATACTCAGCGCCACTGCTTGAATGGAGCATGTCCGATAGAAATTTCACTGACGGCTATCTCCAAGCATACGTTAAGGTGTGGAAAGGCGTAGAACTCCTAAGCACAGTTGATTGGTTACCAATTGGAGTAACACAGTGGGTTCCCCTTTGGAACGAACCGGGAGAATACAAGGCTCAAGTCGTAGTTCGTGACAACAAAGGAATGGAGGTGATCTCTAACCAAGTATCGTACACGATCTTAGCCACACCGGAGACTTGCAGTGTTCCAACCCCCTAAGGGTTCAAGCCTTCACGTGAATTAGTTGTAGTTAGTAATAGCCGGAAGCGGAGAGTCAACTTTAAAATATCCTAATGCAGGATAAATTAAATAAAACTCACCGCTTCCGGCTTTAGAACTTTTTGAATGGGAATAGAAATTTTGTTTATGTGGTGGACCGAATGGGACTTGAACCCATGACCCCTTCCATGCCATGGAAGTGCTCTAGCCAACTGAGCTACCGGCCCATAAAACTGTAAGTTAGTTCGATTTCCAATTATACAGATCGTTCATGGAGTTGTCTCTGTGGCAGATTGTGGCATCCCCTCTGTTTCAACACTCTCGAACTGCTTAAATTGTGTATCACTCATCCCAATTGCTGATAATATTAATAAAACAATTATTAGAACTGGGAGGAGAACGATATAGAAAAGGTTATCGTTTTTATTTTCCATAATAATTTACTATATCAACTTAAAAACTTTGCCTCGTACAAGTTCTGTTACTAATGTTTTCGATTTGATATCCTCAGCTAATTTTTCCACAGCCTTCTTGTAAAGCTCATTATCGGGGTATTGAACTTTAATTTTCGCATCCCATTCCACATTTTTTTCCTTTCTTAACTTCTGAATTTCTCTTATTAGCTCCCTTGCCGAACCCTCAATTTCGAGTTCTTCCGATATATTTTTGTTCAAAGAGACCTCAAAATTGCCTTCTTTTGCTTGTAACCAGTTTTCACCGTTTGGCATAGTTTCTGCGAAAATTATCTCTTTCACGTTGAGTTCTTGCTTTATTATTTCTATAAATTCATCTGAAAGCGCCATTTTTTCGCCTTTGACATACATTTCTGACAGGGGTTGACGAACCGGTAGCCGGTTTTGTTTACGTATAGAGTTACCAAGTGAAGATATTGCTCGTGCTACCTTCATGTCCTCGAGTAAATCACTGTTAGCCTCAACTGTGCTCAAATCGTACTCAGGGTACATTTCGAGGTGAACAGACTCCTGTACCTCACCTTCACCTTTAGCAGATAAAACAACTAATTGCTGGTAGATATTTTCGGACATAAATGGAATCAACGGAGCAACTCCTTTAGCAAACTTTACTAATACCTGATACAAAGTGCTCAGTGACTCTAGGTCTCCTGATGAGATACGGTCTCTAGATCTTCGAACGTACCAATTCGATAAATCATCGACGAAATCTTCTACTGCGCGAACTGCGGGCGGTATCAAATAATTCTCCACATTGCCGGCAAATTCCCCCAGGAGTTGCTCAAGTCTGACTTCAATCCATCGGTCCAAAATATGATTAGATTTCCCATGAGCTGAATCAGCATTAAAACCGTTCAATTCTGCGTATATTAAGAAAAATACTACTGAATTCCAGAGCGGGTTTAGTACTCCTCTAGCCTTATTTCTAAGCTCTTTATCATCAAAATTAGCGTTCTCACCAAGCATTAGCGGCGAAGCCATCAAGTAAAGGCGTATTGCGTCTCCGCCGACGGTCTCAATAACCTCCTTTGGATCGGTGAAATTACCATATGTTTTGCTCATTTTTTTACCGTCACTACCAGCAATAACCCCAGTAGACACAACGTTTTTAAACGAATTCTTTCCGAATAACGCAGTTGATAAAACGTGTGTTACATAAAACCATGCCCTAACTTGCCCGATGTATTCAACGATATAATCACCTGGAAAACTCTTTTCGAATTTTTCCAGATTTTCATAAGGATAATGAAGTTGTGCATAGGGCATTGACCCGGCCTCAAACCAGGAGTCTAAAACCTCAGGTATTCTTTTGTACTCTTTCCCATTTATTGAAAACTTTATTTGATCAATATACGGCCTGTGCAAATCCTTAACTTTTTGCCCAGATAATTCTTCAATTTCTTTTACCGACGAAACTACAATTCGATCACCGTCGGCTGATTCCCAAACAGGCATAGGGGTTGCCCAGAACCTGCTTCGCGAAATTCCCCAATCAGGTGCCTGCTCTATACCTATAGCAAAGCGTCCTTCTTTTAAATGACCTGGAACCCAATTAATATTCTCATTATTCTTCAGCAAATCTTTTTTAATATCCTGAATATTAACAAACCATGATTTTTGAGCACGCTGAATCAAATTAGTATTACATCTATCATGATATGGAAATCTATGCAAAACTTTTTCATTCTTAAATAATATTTTTCTGTTTGTTAAATCTTCAAGTATATATTTATCAGCTTTTTTATAAAACATTCCCGCGAAGGGATTTTCTCCATTATCACCGGCAATGAAACTTCCGTCGTCGGAGATGGTCAACATTATAGTTAAATCGTAATGTCTTCCCATTTCAGTATCGATTTCTCCAAACCCCGGGGCTGAATGAACGATTCCTGTCCCTTCTTCCATGTTAGCCATACCTTCAAAATCATAAACTTTGAATTCGGAGTCTTTAGACTTATAGAATGTATATATAGGATGATAATTTAAACCGATAAGCTCATCTCCTCTGAAAGCTTCAATAATACTAAATTCTTTACCTTCAAATACGGCTTCAACTCGCGCTTTAGCAACGATAAATCTCTCTCCACCGGACTCCACAACTGCATATTCCGCATTTTTATCTACTACCAGCGCTCTATTTGATGGAAGGGTCCAAGGTGTTGTCGTCAATGCCAATATATTCATACCTTTAAACTTGCCATCGGAAGTTACGGGAAACTTTACTGTTATAGCAGGGTCCTCAACATCCTTATATGAATTGTCCATTCCAATTTCAAAATTGGATACAGGAGTTCCACAAGCAGTGCAATAGAGTGAAGTTCGTACTCCTTCGTAAATATGCCCTTTATCGTACAGAGTCTTGAATGCCCACATAACTGATTCCATATATGAAGTATCGGTGGTTCGATACGCGTTTTTCATATCCACCCAACGCCCGATCCGATCGATATACCACTCCCACTCACCCGAAATTCTTGATGTATAAGCGTAACAGGCCTCAATAAACTTTTCTAAACCGTACGCTTCAATATCCTTACGATTCCCGATTCCTAATTCTTTTTGGACCTTATTCTCAACCGTGATTCCACCAGCATCCCAACCCCATACACGCTCGACACGTTTTCCTTTCATTGTCCAATACCTTGGAATCACATCTTTGGCAATTGATCCTAATATGTGCCCATAATGAGGCAATCCGGATATAAAGGGAGGACCGTCATAAAATACATATTGGTTATCTTTCGAACGCGACTCAACCGATTTTTCAAATATCTTATTCTCTTTCCAGAACTTAAGAACATCGGTCTCCATCTGAGGTATTGTTCGCTCACTTGGTTTTTTAAATTTACTCATAGTTTTATATATAACCTAATAAAAACAAAAAAAGACCCTTGCACTGCCACCAGATAAAACTGATAAAAGTACAAGGGCCTTCTGAATAGAGGCGGTACCACCTTGATCTTCCCTAAAAGGGCTCATTACTGCTGTGACGGGCTTACCCGGAAAATTCTACTCCCTTTAAAAAGGTTTCTTCTTTCAGCTCGCAGTTGATAACTGCTCAAATGCTTATGCTATAAGGATATATTTTAAGTTTGAAAGAGTCAATTGTCTCGCTTATCTCCCATCATAAACAAAAAATGTCTATAATAGATTTAATGCCTCACCATATAATTTCGAAGATTGGCACACAAATAAGTTCTCCGATCCTACATGTCTCCGCAAAAGAATCTCCGGCCCTTTACACATCGCATACCATAAAAACTTTTGCACAATCCCTTATCGGGCTTTTTATACCAATCTATATTTTTACACTGCCCGATATCCCAAAATTTACGGGAAACCCAATAACAGACGGGATTCTCCTCATATTAATCTTTTATCTAGTCCGATCAATATTTGCTCTACTCTTAATGAATTTTATTACAAATACAATTTTCGGCTTTTTAAATTTCAAAAAATCAATTTTTCTTGGAAATATATTCTTGGCAGTGGCGATGATTTTACTGGCTCTTACTCCATATTCAATCTTGTTCCTGTTTCTTTCTACAATCACATTTGCTGTAGAAACCTGCCTTTATTGGATTCCTTATCATTTATTCTTTATAAGGAAGGCCTCAAACGCTGATGGCCAATATGGGCATACTTTTGGTATCAGATTGCTACTATCACAACTTGCGTCGGCCGCAGGTCCACTTTTAGGAGGATTAATAATCACGTTCCTAGGGTTTTTATCGCTATTTACATTGGGGACTGTTCTCATCGTAGTATCAGCAATCCCAATTTTATTCTCAGTACATGAGAGAGATCATGGAAAACACAACGCCAGGCACATTTTTGAACGACTAATAAGGTCAAAATCATTATTAAACGACACTATCGCGATTTCCGCAACCGAGGGCGATGCTCTTTTGTATGCCATATTCTGGCCTATTCTGCTTTTTATAGTTGCTGAATCTTACACAAAAATCGGAGTAATTACTTCCATTTCCACTACTATTTCATGTCTTGCGGCTTTGATAATTGGCAATTTAGTGGATAAAACCGGCGCCAAATTTATCCATAAAATCGGATGTACAATAAATGGCATTTTGTACCTCCCCAGAGTCTTTCTAACAAATATTCAAGCGATTTTCGTTCTGGATATTGCTGATAAATTGAATGGGATTTTATACGCGGTTCCTTTTAATGCGGTTATGTACCAGCATGCAAAAGCACGTATGCACGATTCGGATTTTATAATATTCAGGGCGGTTATCTGCCACCTCGCGATCGTCTTTTTTGCAATAACAACTATGGCTTTAATTGTGGTTCTTCCTTCATGGAGATATATTTTTATATTTATGGCTATTATTTCACCGTTTGCGTATCTGATTAATAAGAAGTCGAAATAATAGCTTACTTATCCAACATCGACCTTTCCTCATAGTAGGAGTCAAACCCGTTCGCCCTATAAGTTAAGTAGGCACCTGCAGCAAAAACTAACAGGCACAAAAATCCAAATATTAGATATTCTTTGATGTTTGATGAAAATTCCATATTACCTTCGCCTTTTTATAAAACTCCACAAATCCAGGCGTTTGCTGTCATCAGCGTTATCTTCTTCTTCTTCTTCTTTATCCTCATCTTGATTCAGGGCATCGTCTTCTTCGGGTTTCTCTTGAGCTTTTTTCGCTGCCACTTCTTCTGATTTTTTCAACTGTTCGCGCATCTTTTCTATATCAAATTCACCAACAGTTTCCTGAAATTCGTCGATTTCAATCTCTTCAATTACTGAATCATCAGAAGTTTGTCGATCAAATCTTGTTTCAATCTGCTGCAAAACCTGTTCACCATGATTACTTGCATATTCGGGCAAACCAACTGATCTGAAATCTGAATCAAAACCGGTCGCAATCACTGTAACTTTGATTCCTTTAACCTCGGGATCAATATTGGCTCCAAATATTATGTTAGCGGCCTCATGCGCTGCTTCAGAAACTATTTTAGCCGCAGTATTAACTTCAAACATCGAAAGACTTGCGTCTCCAACAATATTAATTAATATTCCGGTTGAACCCTTGATATCAACATCCAGCAATGGTGAGTTTATGGCCCTTTTAGCAGCTTCCTCCGCCCGCTTCTCGCCGTCTGCCTCGCCTGTTCCCATTAACGCAGAACCCGCATTTTTCATAACAGTTTTAACATCAGCAAAGTCAACGTTAACAAGCCCGGTTGAAGTGATTAAGTCTGAAATTCCGTCAACTGCCTGACCTATAATCTGGTCGGCAATTTTAAAAGCATCCAATAAAGAGACATTTTCATCAACAACTTCAAGTAACTTTTCATTTGGAATAACAATCAATGCGTCAACTTTATCTTTTAACTCACGAATTCCCTGTTCGGCCTGATTCATTCTCCTTTTGCCTTCGAACGTAAAAGGTTTAGTTACAACCCCAACAGTTAATGCCCCATTTTCTTTTGCGATCTGAGCGACAACAGGAGCGGCACCGCTTCCAGTCCCTCCACCCATTCCTGCCGCAATAAACACCATGTCGGCACCCTGTATGTATGACTTTATTTCATTTATGGATTCCTGAGCAGCCTCATAACCCCTGGAAGGATCCGAACCTGAGCCTAACCCGTGCGTTAATTGTGGACCTAATTGGACGCTCACCTGTGCTTTACTTGACCTTAGTGCCTGCAGATCGGTGTTCATTACAATAAACTCAACTCCTCCTCCCTGATTTTGATCAATCATTGAACCGACCGCATTCTGACCACCACCACCAATACCAACAACTTTTATTTTGGCCATTGAATCTGGCTTTGCTTCTATAAAAGGCATAATTTTTTATTTATAAAAAATTAGTAGCGTCGCTACGCTCCTTGCATTTTGCTTCGCAAAAAGTAGCGAATTCATTCGCGTCTAATTAAATTTTTAAGGCAGGAAAGATTTTATAAAACTAATAACTCTGCCACCTATTCCAGCTATATTAGCACCTCTTCTATTGGATGTCCTCACGTCTTCGCGCATCGATTGGACAACAATTTTCAGAGCACCAATACCTGCAGAATATGCCGGACCTTGTATTTGTTCTACAAGGCCTGTGACACCCATTGGGTATCCAACACGGACAGGAAGTTTAAATATATCACTAGCAACTTTAACAATTCCACTCGTTAATGCGGTCCCACCGGTTATAACAACTCCGGCCGGTAATCTTTTATCGTATCCGGCTTTTTTAATATATATCTGAACAAATTTAAAGGCTTCTTCTAGCCTTCTGTATACAATATCATTTAGCATATTTTTTGGAACGGTTTCCATACCGATATGCAAATCCCCTACCCAAAGCTCGCCCTTGGGAACATTGGCCTCTTTCCCGTGCTTATCAATTACAATATCCTTTTCAGCCAGTTCCTGTTCAGCACCTAGCTTCAGTTTTACTCTTTCTGCGTCTTCAAGTAAAGAGCGAAGTCCAACGGCGAGATCATTTGTTATATTTTGTCCTCCAATCGGCAATACCGCAGAATATGCAGGTGCTCCGTCAGTATATATAACCAGGCTCATTGTCCCTCCTCCCATATCAATTAAAACAGTCCCCAACTCTTTTTCAGTGTCGGTCAAAACTGATTCGGCCGATGCTAAACCCGTATATATTAGCTGGTCGACTTCAACTCCAACTTGCTGGACGCATTTTGTTAAATTTTTAATTGCCGAGGCGCTCCCGTGGATAATATTGGCTTCGACCTCGAGTCTTTCTCCCGTCATGCTTGTCGGATCTGAAATGCCCTTCTGTTTGTCCACTATATATTCTCGGGGAATTACATGGATAATCTCTCTTGATGACGGAAGCGCGGTAGCACGGGCAGCTTCGTTTACACGCGCGATGTCTTCCGCACTGATTTCAGAATCGGCTCCTGCGATTGCAACTACTCCATGTGAATTTAATGATTCAATGTGAGTTCCGCTTACAGTAACTGCAACTCTTGAAATCGGGTGACCGGATATCATCTCAGCTTTATTTAGGGTTTCCGCGATAGCTTCAACGGCTCTATCTATATTATTGACGACACCGTCTTTGATTCCCCGAGATGGATGTGAATTTGCTCCAATAATTGAAATCTTTGATTTATCAACAGCGGCAACGACACAGGTGATTTTAGAAGTGCCTATATCAAGTGATACTAATATTTGATCTTTGGGCATGTATTTTTTTAATCCTCTAGCAAAGTATAACTCATATAACAGTCTTTGCCATGAATTGTATTTACTCTATGGTCTACGACCATAAGTAGCGCCAAAACAAACTGTCATAAAATACCCTTTTTTGTTTTGCGCTTACTTTAAATATTTTATAACGGGCTTTGAAAAACGCAAATCGATAAATTCAATCTGCCTGTTTTCAATAGTATATTTTTGGATTATCTTTTGCAATAAGGTGAAAAATTCACTTACTTTTGATACGGCCTTGTTTTCTGGCAAAATGATCTTCCCTCCATTCTCCAAACCTAGTTGGATTTGACCATTCTCCACTTTAATATTCTGATTAAGATCCGAGTAAATTAAAGCGGCCCGGAGACTTGCATCCTCAATCTTTTTGCCAACTTCCAGAGACCTATCGTATATAACGTCGAAATCTACCGATGGCGAGGCTTCTGCGACATCAGCCGCTTCGGTTGCCACACCTAAAACAAATCCTTCATCATCGGCAATAAAAGTTCCGTTTGAGGCTTGAATAAGGTATTTTTTCTCTCTCTCACTCATGCTGACTTCGTATTTATTCGGAAACTCATATTTTATTTCATTTAGTTTAAGATCCGGAAACTTTTCGTTAATTGCACTTGTCAAATAACCTCTTTCTACTGAGTAAATTTTCTGGTTTTTAAGGGAATTTGATATGTAATCATGTGTTTCGGAAGCCCTGGTCTGGTCAATTCCTGTAATTTCTATGTCCTGTACGTCTAGCAGAGAAGAATTAAGTAAAAAAAAGGCAGACAGTCCGACAATCCCGGCAAGTATCAAGAAATTTAAAAATCCTCTACCTTTGGACCTGCTCTTTTTTGGTGGCGGAAGCCGCCTATGACTTGAAAAATTCCATAATGCCATTACCTAGTTTTTCCTGTCCATTTACCGGCACATACTCTTTATCTTTAGAGATTTCTTTTATATTGTCAACCTTATCTGAAAAACTCTCTAATTCAGCCAATAATTTATATGGAGTTAGTTCGTTTTGATTTAGGACTATACCAAGCCCAAATTTTTCGAGAACCATGGCGTTTTTTAACTGCTCCTGTCTGGATACCCATGGAATTGGTATTACAATCGCGGGTTTTTTGATAAGAACTAGTTCATAGATTGTATGGGCTCCTCCGCGTGTAACTACAATATCGGCGGTATTGAAGACTTTGCCGATTTCATCCTCCAAAAAATACTCCTTAACATGTATGTTTGCACGATTTTCATGAGGAAGCTTACCGATGGCTTCAATTATCGAGTTATAGTCAGCTTCACCGATTCTTCTTCCGCACGACCAGATTAAATTATATTTGGATGAGACTTCCTTCAAAATATCTAAAAATATTTTATTCATGAATAGCGACCCGGATTTCCCGCCTGTTATATATATGGTTTTCTTCATCATTTTACCGGAGAACTTAATTTTCCCTTCACCTGAAGAAATTGAATTTCGTACAGGCAGACCCGTGTACTCCATTTTTCTTTTAATTGAAACCTTTTGATCAGTATAGAAATCTAATGGCCATGCTGTAAAAATTTTCTGTACAAAAAATGAGGATATTTCATTTGCCAATCCAATGGTTGCTGTCTGCTCATGTAAAACACTTTTTATTCCCATAAAATACCCGGCTATTACTACCGGGACCGATAAATATCCACCGAAGGAAACTATAAGATTTGGCTTAATTCTGTATAAGTAATAAATAGCCTGCAAAAGTCCAAGTGGAATAAGCAGTAAATTGTAAACTACATGTGGAAAGTACAATATTGATGTTGTTCGAAACAATTTTCCGGCATTTAAATTGTAAAACGGGATATTTTTTGAGCTGACTTCGGTAAATTCTGGAGAGACACTTTTAGAATCAATATTTTTCTTTCCGATCCAATAAAATTCGAAGGAATCTGAATTATTTTTTATCCAGTCAATTGTTGCGAGTGCAGAATTATGATGTCCTCCTGTGAAAAGTAGTTTATTCATTTGTAAGTTTTGTCCTCCGGCTTACATTTAATACTAAGCCCAAAGCCCATAACATAAAAATCGTCGACGATCCTCCATATGAAATTAGTGGGAGTGGAACTCCGGTTAAAGGCATAATTCTTACCATAGCAAACAGATTAATTAACAGTTGCACACTTATCCATAATATTACACCAGAAACCAACAATGAAGAAAATATATCCGGCGCCTTTTTAGCGATTAAAATGCCCCTCCACAATAAAAAGCCAAATAGGACTATTAAGAGTGTTGTTCCGATAAAGCCGAATTCTTCACCGATTACCGCGAATATTGAATCTGCTGTAACTTCCGGTAAATACGCGTATTTTTGCCGTGATTGACCCATTCCAAGACCGAAGAATCCACCAGAACCTAAAGCAATCATCACCTGGCGTATGTGGTAGCCTGCACCGGATTTATCAACATCTTCCGGACTCAGTAAGGTTTGTATACGACTTCTCCTATATGCAGATGAAAATGCGTATATTGCAGCATTTAATGCCATAAGCGGTCCTATAATTATGAAATACCATAGACTTGCGTTAGACAAGAAATATATCCCTAAAATTATCACTCCAAGTATAAATGCTGTACTAAAATTGGGCTCTAAAAATATCAATCCGCAAACAAGCCCAAGATAGCCTGTAAATATAAACGCGGATTTATAAAACGGGAGACTTTTCATCTTTTCAGAACTTAAAAGTGAGGCAAAAAATATTACACAGGCGAGTTTCGCAAATTCACTGGGTTGAAAACTCGCTCGGCCTAAACCCGGGATAGATGGAAACGGTTCAGGATTTAAAATTATCCATCGTCGTGCACCATAAACTTCGGGCGCAAAGCTTGTCGGAAGAAGAACAAACATTAGAAATCCGCATGCCGCAAAAAAAATTAAAGGCACATATTTTCTCAGAATTGTTAAATCTATTTTCGATAAAAAGTACATCCCTGCCAGACCGATAACTGACCAACCTAATTGCAGCTTAACAAAGTGAAGCCGATCACCAAAAACCATTTCAGCATAAACAAGCGAGGCTTCGTAAACCATAAAAACTCCGAAGAGGATGATTAACGAGAGTATGAAAGTAAAGATTAAATCCACAGATTCAACTTTTACTTTATCCAGAGTTTTTTTTATTTTTTTTAGGTTATTCATGGGCTGACCCATATAGTATACAAACTGTTCAAATAGAATTATAGTGAATTTAGAGATGAGTTTAGAGAGTTTTTGCTTATGAATACTAATAAAACCCACGTAAAACAGGCCCAAAACAACATAAAAAATTTCGATAGTATCTACGTATATTACGTTGATAAAATAAAAAACTATTTGAGGCCGAAAGTCAGTAATGATGAATTCACAGCTGAAGACCTGACTTCGCAAACCTTTGAAAAAGCGATTAAGAATATAAGGAAATTCAAGTGGCAAGGTGCTTCTTTTTCGGCATGGCTCTACACAATCGCGAACAACACCTTAATCGATTTTTATCGCAAGAACAAAAATACCGCAGATATAAGCGAAGATTTTTACGAGAATATAAAGGATAATTCCAAACTCATAGAAGAAAGTCTTATCGAGAATGATACGAAATCGAGGATACAGCTAATCTTAGGTAACTTAACCAAACGCGAAAAAGAGGTAGTTAAATTAAAATTTTACGAAGGATATACCAATAAAGCTATTGCGAAAAAGCTGGGTTTATCTGAAACAAATATAGGCACGATTATATATAGGGCAACGAAAAAATTAAGAGATGAGATGGGAGATTTCCAGCAAGCAATCTGATGAATGGGTTTTTCGCTCGCTAAAGCGATGCGTCTAAATTTAGACTCGTCAAATTATCCATAAGGTACTGGATTCTATATGTTAACGAATTAAAATTAGTAATTCTGCTATATCCGCGGGATGCGATTGCCCCGAATACTAGAAGCCCTCCCCATTCGGGGTCAATAATTTCACTTTTTACAGCCGACAAATTGTTAACCGGACGGACTGTTACAACTACAGTGTCGGTACCATCTGAATAACTTATTTTACATCCCATTATGTTTAGTTCCGTTACAATACTTGAGAGTTCATCCATATTTTTACAGACAATTCCAACAGGCTTTTGGGAGATTAAGGAAAGCATTAGAAATAAATATCCTAAAGCATCACAACTTAAAGTTAGAAATTCATATAAATCATTAAGATTTTTCTGGTGCCTCCAGATTTTGAGCTTACCTCCAACAACTTCATAATTTCCCGCCATTTCATCAAACAGCATTAGAAACTGGAGCGACTCCGACAAATCATAATTCTCAATTATTACCTCGGCCGAGGTCAATGAAGCCATTGACGTAAACAAATTAAATTCAAATTGATTAAATGGAATTTTTATGCGGTTTCCGGAATTCATTTTCTCGATATTTCTTAGCCTATAATCAGTCCTATTATATTGAACCGATATATTCGGATTAAAATATGAAATAAAAATTCTGGAGGCCGCGAAGTAGAGATTTTCCCCAATAGTTTTTATTTGCTTTTCAACTTCACTGTTTTTTATAAAATTCCTTCTTATTAATATGGATGCATTATTGGGGTCGATATCGAAACCGATTTCTCTATAAAACTTGGATTCCTGTCTAAAAGTTAATGGAACGGTGCATGATCCTTTTCGAAACAAAATCGCCGGTGCCAAAATCTGTACAAACTTATAACTTATATTCGGAGAAGCTAAATCTTCGGATATTTCTGGCGGAATTGAAACCGTAAGCGTGGTTTCGTTATTCCATAGAATTTCTACACCTAACTGTTTCAATATTGCTATAAAATCGAGCACCAAACCAGACCTTGGAACGTTTTCCAGTGTAACCTTTTTTTCATTAAAAAAACTTTGAACAAGGTGGAAAACAGCGGCCTCTGAATCTCCCGACAGAGACACAACCCCATAAGGAATAACTCCACCTCGAATTTTTAGTGTAGATTTTAGGTTCTCATCCATAAGTTTGTATTTACTAGATGCTGGCATTCACTAGCTGATAATTTCACTTCCC
>CAYHDM010000006.1:0-15945 GCA_964355455.1 uncultured Candidatus Saccharibacteria bacterium | reverse complement strand
TTCCGATCTTCTTTTAGAACTAGAATGGTTGAAAGGAGAAGGTATTTCGGAAGATGACCCGCTTTACAAGGCGATTCAGTCCCATAATAATAAAATTACTGGACAGCGTGAACCGCAGACTCAAATGGAGTGGGCTCTCGAGTGCTGTGATGAATTAACAGGATTTATTGTTGCCTGCGCATTAATCGGTCCTACGAAAAAACTTGATCCTGTCGATTTGCAGTTTATGAAAAAAAGATGGAAGGAAAAAGCTTTCGCACGCGGGGTTATACGAGAACAAACCGAACAGGTAGAAGAAAAGATGAAAATTCCGCTAGATGAGTTTATGGAAACTGTGCTAAATTCAATGAAGAGAAAGAGCGCGGAGTTAGGTCTTTAGAATAATCATATGCTAGACGTTAGATTTATCAGAGAGAATCCACATATAATTAAAAAAGCTATTAAAGATAAGCAGCTTGAGGGAACTGTTGATATCGATGTTATTTTAAAAATTGATAAAAATGTCAGGGACCTTACGGGCGAATTGGATAAGCTTAGGCAGCTTCGAAACGAGCTCGATACAAAGATAAAATCTACTTCCGATAAATCTGACCGGGAAAAACATATAAAGGAATCATCAGAATTAAAGCCAAAAGTAAAAGAACTCGAAGAAAAATTAAGGGAGGATAGAGAAGGTTTAGATAAACTGCTTTTATGGGTTCCGAATCCTCCTGCTGACGATGTTCCAATTGGCAAGGACGAAAGCGGAAATGTTGTTATAAAAACTGAAGGGAAAATTCCACATTTTGATTTTGAGCCGAAAGACCATTTAACACTGGCAGAAAATCTGGGAATTATTGATGTTCAGCGGGGTGCTAAAATCGCAGGTTTTAGGGGATATTTTTTGGTCGGGAAAGGGATGATTTTAGAGCAGGCGATCCTGCGATATGCCTTGGACCACATGGTTGATCAGGGATTTACTCCAATGAATGTTCCTGTAATAGTAAACAAAGAATGGCTGACCGGAACGGGATATTTTCCATGGGGAGAGGAGGATCATTATTACACGCAGGACGACCAGGGTTTAGTCGGAACCGCCGAAGTTTCTTTAACCGCTTATCACGCAAATGAAGTTTTGGATGAGAAGGATCTGCCGGTTAAACTCGTCGGAATGTCTCCGTGTTTCAGGCGTGAAGTCGGAAGCCACGGAAAAGATACGCGTGGAGTTTTCAGAATCCATTACTTCAATAAAGTTGAACAGGTGGTTTTATTGCCGGCAGATGAAAATTTATCAAGGGACTGGCATGAAAAAATGCTTGGGTTCGCCGAAGATGTATTGAAAGGCTTAGGACTGGGTTATCACGTTTTATTGATGTGTTCAGGTGATATGGGTCCGGGGCAGAGAAAAAAATATGATATTGAGACATGGTTTCCTGCAGAGAAAAAATATCGTGAAACGCATTCGGATTCTTACTTTTTAGATTTTCAGGCAAGAAGGCTGAATATGAAATATAGAGATTCAAAAGGGGAAACGAAATATGTTTACACATTGAATAATACGGTTGCCGCGACCCCTAGGCTTTTAGCAGCCGTTTTGGAAAATTATCAGCAATCGGATGGATCAATAATGATTCCGGAAGTTTTACGAAAATACACAGAATTCGATAAAATTTCTTTGGAAAACTAAAATGAATGCTTTACCGATTTTATTTGCCCTTAATTCCTTCTTGATATTTTTTTTAGTACTTATTGTCGGTGTTTTGATTTACAAATCCAAACCGGCAAGGTTGTTTGATTATGCTGTGATGTTAGTTTTAACGTCAGGTATTGCAGAAGTTATTAAATATTTCGTAAATAAGCCCCGCCCCGAATCAATATATGTTTTTGAGGGAAGCGGATTTCCGTCCACACATTCTGCAGTGGCCGCGGGTGTTGTTTTTTTCTATTTGTTAGTTTGTCATAGTTTGCCGAATACAATGAAAGGAGTAGGGGAGGCTATCCGCATAAATACTTATAAGAGAGGGGGCATCGTAAGTTTTTTTATAATTTTAACAGGATTAGCAGTCGCCTGGCTGCGAGTTTTAATAGGCGCGCATTATCCGATTGATGTTTTTGCGGGAATTATTTTAGGTCTCTCAATTTCCTTAGTTTTTGTGTTTTACGACATCTCAGGGAGGAGGGTACGGTGACAGCCATTCAAGCCCTTATTTTAGGTATTGTCCAGGGAATTACAGAATTTTTCCCTATCTCCTCATCGGGGCACTTAATTCTAATTCCATATGTATTTGGATGGGAACTTCAGGATCTGAAGTTCGACGTTGCTTTGCATCTAGGCACCGCTTTCGCTGTCCTGTTTTTCTTTTGGAAGGATTGGTACGAAATGCTGACAGCACTACTTATGGATTTTAAGACCGCAATTGTCTCCAAAAAATTAAACACAAACATATTACGACGTGAAACGAAATTACTTTTGACCATAATATCTGTTTCATTGCCGGTTGGGATTGTCGCCGTTTTACTTGAAGACACAATCGAAAGTACTTTCCGCTCTTCCCTATTTGTTGGAATAATGCTTATTGTTGTAGCATTTATTATGTACGCGGCTGATCGATTTGCCAGATTAAATACGCAAAATCTGGAATCAAACATTTTTAATATTCCCTTTAAAAAAGCGCTTCTGGTTTCGTTGTCGCAGATTCTGGCTTTGTTTCCCGGAACGTCGCGATCAGGAATAAGTATTTCAACGGCATTATTTAGTAAGATCGAATATAAGGAGGCCGCGAGGTTTTCGTTCCTGCTGGCAACTCCACTTATAATCGGAGCAGGTGTTATAAAGCTACCGGATATCTTGGAATCTTCGACGGGAATGACTCCGCTTTTAATCGGGTTTTTTGCTTCGTTTATAACCGGAATTTTATCCATAAAAATCCTCTTAAATTTTTTGAAAAAGCATGGGCTTATTATATTTGTTATCTATCGCATAGCCCTTGGAATCGCGATTCTGGTGCTATAATACGTTGATGTTGAAAAACCTCTTGGGAAGACTTACAAATAGCAACAATTACAAAATTTCCCTGATTACTCCAATAGTAAATAAAATAAATTCACTAGAAAGTGATATTGAAAAATTGTCGGACGAAAAGATAAAGCAGAAAACCTCCGAATGGCAGAAGAAATTACGACATGAAAAAGCCACAAAGGAGGAAAGCTCAAAAATTTTAGATGAAATTTTGCCGGAAGCGTTTGCAATAGTCCGTGAAGCATCGAAGCGTGTCATGCGTCAAAGGCATCGTGATGTCCAATTGCTCGCCGGAATTGTTTTGCATCAGGGCAAAATTGCGGAACAAAAAACAGGCGAGGGAAAAACTCTTACAGCTACCCTACCCCTTTATTTAAATTCATTAACGGGAAAGGGCGCACATCTAATTACCCCAAATGATTATCTGTCTCAGCATGGTGCCGGATGGTACGGACCGGTTTACGAATATTTAGGATTAAAAGCCGGGGTAATCATCAATCAGAAATCGTATGTTTATGACTCAGTTTATGATAATCCGGAAGTTCTGGACGAATATTCCCGTCATTTAAGACCGGTTTCACGGGCTACCGCATACAAAAGCGATATTGTATATGGAACAAACAGCGAATTCGGATTCGATTATCTGCGTGATAATATGGCCGTTTCGCTAAATAATATAGTTCAGACAAATCCTTTGGGAGGTTATGGGGCCCATGCATTTGCAATTGTCGACGAGGTTGATTCGGTTTTAATTGACGTCGCGAGAACTCCACTAATTATTTCTCAAGCTCAAAACGAGAGATCGGAAAGATATTATGAATTTGCAAAATTAGCCGGAAATTTAGTTCGTCACACAGATTATGATATTGATGAAAAGTTTAAAATCGTAACTTTGACGGAACTTGGGATAAGTAAAGTTGAAAGACAGCTTGGAATTAAAAATTTATATGAAAATGATTTCGAAACAGTGCATCACATCGAAAATGCAGTTAAAGCAAAAGCAATTTATGAAAAGGATAAAGATTATGTAATAAACAACGGAAAAGTAATTATTGTAGATCAAAGTACGGGACGCATGCTGCACGGCAATCGCTGGAGTGACGGATTACATCAGGCTGTTGAGGCAAAAGAAAATGTTCAAATCCAGGCCGAATCAAAAACTGTCGCGACGATTTCATATCAAAATTATTTCAGGCTTTATGAGAAATTAGCCGGAATGACCGGAACCGCCGCAACCGAATCTGAAGAATTCTTTAAGATGTATTCGCTGGATGTTATTTCAATCCCGACATTTAGACCTGTTCAAAGGAATGATAGAACGGATCTGGTTTATAAAACTGAAGCCGCGAAATATCGTGCTACCGCAAAAGAAATTGCAGAAAGATATAAAAAGGGACAGCCGGTTTTGATCGGAACAACTTCGGTCGAAAAATCACAATTGCTCGCAAACTTTTTGAAACGATTGAAAATTCCACATGAAATTTTAAATGCGAAGCAGAATGAAAAGGAAGCTATGGTAATTTCTCAAGCCGGTAAAAAATCTGCTGTAACCGTTGCAACAAATATGGCAGGTCGTGGAGTTGATATTATTTTAGGTGGAGACCCTTTCCATAAAAATGCCTACGAAGATATCGTTAGTTTAGGCGGTTTATATGTAATCGGAACAGAGCGCCATGAATCACGCCGAATTGATAATCAATTGCGCGGCCGTTCAGGTCGTCAGGGAGATCCCGGCGAATCCCGTTTTTTCCTTTCACTACAAGATGATTTACTACAAATTTTTGGAGGAGATAAAATTGAAGCCTTAATGGGCCGCCTTGGAGTTGATGAGAACACTCCAATTGAAGCGGGACTTATTTCCCGTTCTATTGAAAATGCGCAGAAAAAAGTTGAATCGATGAATTTTGATTCGCGCCGCCGCGTTGTTGAATATGACGACGTTGTAAATGTCCAGCGTGAAACTATTTATTCGTTGCGTCGAAAAATTTTATTGTCGAAAGCAGATAATAAAAATGAATTTTTCGAGTGGATGGAATCTAAGTTGCCCGAACTCGACGAAAATTCACAAAAAAATATTGAGTCAAAACGAAAAAAATTTGGAGACGAAATCTGGTTCGAAGTTGAAAAACGAATTACTCTCGAAACAATTGATTTTTTATGGATTGATCACATCGATGTCATGGACGATTTGCGTGAAGGTGTTGGTCTTCGGAGTTATGGCCAGTCAGATCCGTTGGTTGAGTATCGGCGTGATGGCAAAGAATTATTTGAAAAATTATTGAATGAAATTTGGACCACGGTTGCAAACCGTTTGGCGAAAGTTGAAGTAAATGTTGTTCAAAACCGCGAAACTGAACAGGCTGTTGATACATCCCATTTGGATTACAAAGCCGGACAATTAGAATCCGGGGTTTCTGATGAGACTAATTTATTAAATGCCGTAGCAAAAAGCCAAAGCAAAATGCCGATCAGAAATATAGAGAAGGTCGGCAGAAATGATCCATGCCCATGTGGCAGCGGGAAAAAATACAAAAATTGTCACGGAAATTTGTAAGCGGCGAATAAATTTTATTTTGTATAATGGTATTATAAAAATAACCTTATGAGAAATTTTCTGAATATAAAGATTATGTTTTTTTCTTTCTTGATGTTAGTTTTCGTAGGATCTCTTGTAACTGCCGGCTATTTTTATCGTGAATACAAGCGAGTAAAGGAAAATCCGGATTTGGTCTCCAAAGAAGAAGTACGATCAATAACGAGTTCGATAGGGCGTTTCATGGAATTACCACAAGGCGAAGAGCCGACGCTTGCGACTGTTACCGATATTGAGAAATTGAAAGATCAGGAATTCTTCAAAAGTGCCGTAAATGGAGATAAAGTACTTATTTACACTCAAGCCCGTAAAGCTATTCTTTATCGTCCATCCACCGAAAAAATTATTGAATTTGCCCCTCTAGTAATTGGAACACAAAATCAAGAACAAGCTGAGCTGGTAACAATTGCTATTTATAACGGGACTAAAACAGTAGGACGAGCAAGTGAGTACGAAGAAAAATTAGTTCAGATCGGAGGTCTGTCAGTGATAGACAAAATAAATGCTGCTAAGAACGACTACACAAAGACTTTTGTTATCGATGTCAGCGGGAAAAATCAAGACACTGCACAAAAAATTAGTCAGACGCTAGAAGGAGAGATATTAGATCAGGTTCCCGACGGTGAAACTAAGCCTCAAGCCGACATCCTCATCATTGTCGGAGAATAATTTTATTTTATAAAATTTTCTAAACGCTTTTTTATAATCTCTTCGGTTTTCTCATTCACATTCCCAAACCCGAAAGCATTTACACTTTTCATATTAATGAATTTTGGAATCATCTTGTTAATATCCTTAGGAGTACTTTCCCTAACGACTTTTATAGTTTCTTCGAGATCCATAGGTTTTTTCTCCCAAAAAAGTGAGCTTCTGAATAATTTCGAAAATGAGAATACATTATCATAATTCACGAGATATCGATTGGTGAAATATTCCTTGTAATGATCAAGTTCTTTCTTGTTCGTTCCTTTTTCACAAAATTTTTCTAACTCTTCAATGGTTATGGTAAAAGCTTTTTCAAAATTATTGACCGGAATATCATAATAGACTGACGTAAGCCCGAAAGTTTCCATGGCACTTTGGTCAGTGTCTATCCCATATAAAAGATTTTCTTCTTCCCTTAATCGCTTTACCAGGCGGCTGGACATTGGTCCGCATAGAATAGAAAGTAAAAGATCTATGTGCTTTTTTTCGACTTCATTCGTATCATTCGCACTTTGTGCAGGAAATTCAATCGAAGTAAATATCAAATCAGTTTTTGGTGAGTGCCTTGTTTTAATTATATTTTCCTTAACACCTTCTTGTGGATATTCCTGCTGTTTGTCAGTTTCTTTTTGCCGGCCGAATAAATCTTCAATTAATTTTTTAACTTCCTTTGTGTCAAAGTTTCCAACCACCGAGATCATTATTTTATTTGGACTATGAAGCTTTTTATATTGAGTTTTAATATCTTCAATTGAATAATTGCTTACTGTTTTTTCGGTTCCGGCTACATCTCTTAAATATCCACTCCGTTTTTTATTTAGACTTTCTGTGATAAACCTCATATTTTGATATCCGGGATTATCTTGGCGTTTCGAGATTTCATCTAGGACAATTCCACGCTCCTGTTCAATGTAATCGGGATTTAAAGCACCTTCATATAAAACTTCATATATATATTGAAGTCCGAAATCAATTTTGTTATATGGAATATTTATCCAATAATCTAAACTTTCTTTGCCTGTTGATCCGTTATATTTTGCTCCATTAAATTCTCTAGTTTCTGTAAGTTTATATCGTGTCGGCCAGCTTTTTGTGGCAGTTAGCGAAATATGCTCGACGAAGTGCGTTATACCCGATAATTTGTCGGTTTCATGACATGATCCGGTTTTGATTGTGGCGGAGATTGTAGCTGAATAGACAGTGTCACTAGGCATCAAAAATACCCTAAGTCCGTTCTTTAGGGTATAGTACTCGTAGTCGAATTTCATATTATCTGATTATATATCATCTATTGGAAAAGGGCTTAAATCTTGCAAATTTTCCTCATATAGACTATTATCTATGCTTATGAAATCAGGCTGCGTATCGTGCTTTAAAAGTCTGGGAGTCGAATCCCGGATAAAGATATATATGTTTTTGGCTCAGAACAACGCCGAAAACGTTAGAACTATAACGAATTTTATAGGTTTAAAACAGCCGACTGTAAGCTATCATTTAACAGAAATGTTGAAATCCGGCTTATTAGTCAAGAAATCAGTGGGAAAAGAGGTATTTTATTCAATAAAAAACAGTTGTCCTCATGATAGTGAGGCTTGCTGCATAACAATTGCGAGGCAGGTTGCCGAGTAATTGCCATCGCTTTAGGCGCGTCTAAAACCAAATTATGCTAAAAATTAAGAATTTAAAGGCTATTCGGGAGGAAAAGGAAATATTAAAGGGTATTAATCTCGAGGTCAACCCTGGGGAAATCCACGCAATAATGGGACCGAATGGCGGTGGTAAATCTACATTGGCCGCAGCTTTAATGGGGCATCCTGATGTTAGGGTAACTAAAGGCGAAGTCGAATTGGATGGGGCAGATTTACTGGGTATGGAGGTCGACGAAAGAGCCCGTCAGGGACTATTTTTGGCATTTCAGTATCCGGTTGAAATCCCGGGGGTTCCACTTTTGGAATTTTTACGACTTGCTTTCAATGATATCCAAAAACAGAAACAGGGTAAAAGTTACCGGGATTTGTCTCCGTTTAAATTTAAAAAAATGGTTGAGGATAAAATGAAAAATCTTCATATGGATATTTCGTTTTTAGATCGTAATTTGAACGAAGGTTTTAGCGGAGGAGAAAAAAAGAAAGCAGAAATTTTACAGTTGGCGGTTTTAGAACCGAAATACGTAATTCTTGATGAAACTGACAGCGGACTTGATGTGACCGCTTTAAAAATTGTTGCCGAATCATGCCAACAATTAGCCGACAAATTAAATATCGGAGTGATCGTAATAACCCACTATAAAAGAATTTTAGAATATTTAAAACTGGACAAAGTTCATGTTTTAGTAGATGGAAAAATCGTGGAAAGCGATGGTCCCAAACTTGCTGATGTTTTGGACCGCGATGGATACTCAAAATATATGGTTGCAGATAAATGATGGCAAAAGTTTTAACTTCCCAGGAACAACAATTCAAAGCTTCAACAGGATATAAAGAAGGATTTTATATGCCTGATAATTCCACATTCAAATCCAAAAAAGGACTAAACGAAGATGTAGTTCGCGAAATTTCTAAAATGAAAAATGAGCCGAAGTGGATGCTCGATTTCCGCTTGAAAGCTTACGAACTTTTCTTGCAGAAAAAAATGCCCGATTGGGGAGCGGATTTGTCCGGAATAAATTTCGATGAAATTTACTATTATATAAAGCCGACCGATCGGCAGGAAAAAAGTTGGGATGATGTTCCGGATGATCTTAAAACGACATTTGAAAGATTAGGGGTTCCACAAGCTGAAAGAGAGTATTTATCGGGAGTAAAAGCCCAATACGATTCCGAAGTCATTTACGGATCTTTAAAGAAGGAATTAGAAGACCAAGGGATTATATTTCTGGGAACTGATGAAGCTTTAAAAAAATATCCGGAATATTTTGAACAATATTTTGGGAAAGTAATTCCTCCGGCTGATAATAAATTCGCCGCGTTAAATAGCGCTGTATGGTCCGGAGGATCTTTTGTTTATATTCCTAAAGGTGTTCACGTTGAGAAACCTTTGCAGGCCTACTTTAGAATAAACGCAGCAAATGCCGGACAGTTTGAAAGAACCTTAATTATCGTAGACGAAGATGCTTACGGCACGTACGTGGAGGGTTGTTCAGCTCCAAGTTATACTGAAAGTTCCTTGCACTCAGCGGTTGTTGAAATCATTGTCAAAAAAGGTGCTCGTTTCAGATATACAACAATTCAGAACTGGTTCCCGAATGTTTACAATCTCGTAACTAAACGTGCATTTGCCTATCAGGATTCAACGATGGAATGGATCGATGGAAACATCGGCTCAAAAGTTACAATGAAATATCCGTCTGTTTATTTAATGGAATCCGGTGCTAGAGGAGAAGTTATGTCGTTGGCATTCGCCGGGGACAATCAACATCAGGATACCGGAGCGAAAATGGTGCATCTTGCCCCAAATACATCTTCAAATATTATTTCTAAATCAATTTCCAAAGGCAATGGTCGGGCGACATATCGAGGATTAGTTAAGGTTATAAAAAAAGCTGAAAATGTAAAATCAAATATTGTTTGTGACGCGCTCTTATTAGATACCGAGTCCCGCACCGATACATATCCGTCTATGAAAATTGATAATAAAAAAGTAAAAATCGGACACGAAGCAAGTGTAAGCAAAGTCGGTGTTGAACAATTATTCTATTTGATGAGTAGAGGTCTAACCGAAAGCCAATCCGCCGCACTGATTGTTAATGGGTTTATAGAGCCGATTATGAAAGAGCTCCCGATGGAATACGCAGTAGAACTTAACCGTTTAATTGAACTTGAGATGGAGGGCTCAGTCGGATAATGAGTATTAAGACAATTAAAATTACAACAGAACGCGCTGTCGAAAAAATCAAAGTTAAAAACAGCGGGACGTATTTACTGGTCGGTCTTGACGGCGGATCAATAGATCTTGAGGTAACTTTAGAAAACGAAAATACTTCATTTGAGTTATATGGAATTATAATTGGCCGAAATACCGATTCGTACAAAGTTAATGTTATAAGCCACCATAAAGTCGGAAATGCTTTATCGAGGGTTCATATAAAAGCCGTTCTATTTGATAAATCCAGCTTTGATTTTAACGGGCTTATCAAAATTGATCCCGGTGCGGTCTTGTCTGACGCGTATTTGAAAAACGATAATTTATTAATAGGAGAAGATGCGGTAGTTAATTCTTCTCCTCAATTGGAAATAAAAGCCGATGATGTCAAAGCTTCACACGGAGTAACTATTTCCACAATAAGTGACATTGATCAATTTTACTTAAAATCGAGAGGATTAACCGATCAAGAATCAAAAGAATTGTTGGTTGAAGGTTTTATAAACGAAATTTTACAGTTAAGTTCTGCCGAAGTGGATGTTAAAAGTTTAGTTGCAAGGCAAAATATATGATGCTTGATACTCAATTAATAAAGAAAGATTTCCCCATTTTTAACAGGACAGTTAATGGAAAAAGACTTGTCTATCTTGATAATGCGGCAACATCACAAGTCCCACAAGAAGTTATTGATGCCGTCACTGATTTTGACAGCTATCATAGGGCAAATGTTCACCGCGGAGTCCATATGCTAAGTGAGGAAGCTACAAAAATGTACGAAGATTCGAGGGCCGTTATCGCCAAGTTTATTCACGCGATTGTTCCCGAGGAAATTGTTTTTGTAAGAAACACAACTGAGGCCGCGAATTTAATCGGGTATTCCTGGATTCGTACAAATTTAAAAAAAGACGATGTAATTTTAGTTTCCGAAGTCGAGCATCATTCAAATTTAGTTCCCTGGCAAAATTTAGCTCGTGAAATCGGATTTAAGATTCAATTCATGCAAATTAACAGCGAAGGGCTTTTAGATATTAAATCGGTAAACACTGATTGGTCCAAGGTAAAATTTGTTGCCTTTAATCATGTGTCAAATATTTTGGGATCGGTTAATGACGTTAAAGGAATCGCAAAGTTCATAAAAAATAAGACATCAAAAAATAAAATAAAACCAAGAATTTTTGTAGATGGAGCGCAATCGGTTCCGCATATGAAAATAAATGTACAAAGTTATGGAATTGATTTTTTTGCATTCAGCGGACATAAAATGTGCGGCCCGATGGGAATCGGGGTTTTATGGATTAATCGTGAAATATTCAATGAGTTGTCTCCCTATAATGTAGGCGGAGGAATGATTAAGGAGGTAACACTCGAGGAAGCCAGCTATACTTCCATGCCTGAATTTCTAGAAGCCGGAACTCCAAATGTTTCGGGGGCGGTTGGACTCGCTGCCGCATGTAATTATTTAGAAAAAATCGGTATTGATAAAATTCACGATCACGAAAAAGAGCTAACAGAATATGCTCTAAAAAAGCTTACTGAAAGAAATGATATTGATGTGTACGGGTCAACTAACCCTGAAATAAAATCAGGATTAATTACCTTTAATTTGAAAAATATTCCGTCACACGATTTAGCTTCAATATTAAATACGGAAGGGGTTGCAGTCAGATCTGGCCAGCATTGCAATATGCCATGGCATAAAAAGCAGGTCGTTAACTCATCCACCAGATTAAGTTTGTACTTGTATAATTCCAAAGAAGATATTGATATTTTAATTAAGGGTTTAGATAAAGCTAAAAATATTTTAGATAGTTAAGATAATATGGCAGATATTTATTCGCACGAATTTATTTATCACTATAAAAATCAGCCCAACAAAAGACCATTGTCTAAATTTAATTCCAGCGGAAAAGATATAAATTTTTCATGTGGAGATGAAGTCGAAGTCCAACTATTGATTGACAATAACGGCAAAATAGCCGATTTTGGATACAAACCAAACGGCTGTATCATCAGCACGGGAACCATTTCGATATTGTCTGACTATATAATAGGTAAAAATATAGAAAATATAAGAAAGTTGAATAAAGAAGAAATTTTAAAGTTAATTGGTTTCGAAGTTACTCCGTCGAGAGAGAAATGTGTGATGGTTGGAGTCAATGCCATAAAAAAGGCAATCGAAGGATATGAAACTAAAAAAGGATAAAAAAGCCCCCCGTCAAGCGAGGACGGGTAAACCAAAAAAAGTTGAGCTTGATAAAAACGCAAATATTGCTGAGGTAGTATTCAAATATCCCAAAGCGGCAGAAGTATTTGCGGCCTTTGGTTTGCACTGTGTTTCGTGTTTTGCAAGTCAGTTTGATACTATTGAACAAGGTGCAAAACTCCATGGTATGATAGCCGAAGAAATTGATGAGATGATTGAGGAAGCTAATAAAGTTATAAATAAGGAGGAAGATTATGGCACAACAAAATAACAACTCACTTCCCCCGTCTAGCGAGGGCAGGCGTTCGTCTACCCTTGCTCCGCAAAGTAATAATAAAGATGAGTCATCTAAAAAAACAACTATCGGGAAAATAGTTGTTGACCGTGATGCATGTATCGGAGCCGGCTCCTGCACCGCATTGGCACCGGGAACATTCGCACTCGACAACGAAGGTAAAGCGATTGTTATAAATGTTAACGGTGATAATGATAAAAATATAATTGATGCCGCAATGAGTTGCCCTGTTTTGGCCATCAAAGTTTATGATGTTGATGGAAATCAGATTTATCCGAAATAAAAATGCCAGGAATAGCTTCCCCAATACGGGCAGTCGCAAAATTTTTAGAACGAAAACAACTTGCTGACACGGTATATCAATTAAAGTTTGAGATGATTTCTCCCGTTGAAATAGATTTTGAGCCCGGGCAATATATTGCGATAGAAATAGATATTAAAACAAGAAGGCAATACTCAATATCAAATTCCCCAATAAAATCTAAAAATGTTTTTGAAATTGTTATAGAAATCAAACCTAATGGTGTCGGCGTAAACTATTTAATGAATTTGAAGCCGGGTGATGAAATAAAATTTATCGGACAAATTGGCTTGTTCATACTTCCCGAAGACCTTGCTGAAAACCTATTTTTCATAAGTACCGGGACAGGACTTGCCCCATTAAAATCAATGATTGAGACGCTGATTCTAACCGAACAATGCAAGCATCATAAGATTTATGTTTATTTTGGAACCCGCTACACCGGAGATATTTTTTATGAAGATCTGTTCGATAACTATTTTAGTCAGGTTTTAATAAACGACTATAAAATTTTTCTTTCGAGAGCAAACATGCCGGGGACAATTGATGGTTATGTAACTCAGTTCATTGAAATGCATGACCAGTCCACATTAGATACCGGGCAATTCTTTATTTGTGGAAACGGTGCCATGATAAAAGATGTCGAAAGAGAACTTCTTGAACGGAATATATCTAAGGATTCTATATTCTACGAAAAATTTTATTAGGATGTCCGATTTGAAATCCAGATTTGATATAGCGAATTATAGTGTTATATTGAACTTATGACTCACAGGCAAAAAGGATTCAAGGAAGATTTTTTTAAACATACCTCTAAATTTACACAAGAACAAAAAAATTTATTCGATAGGATTTATAAGTACTGGGAAACCAGAGGTGAGCTTGTCCCTCCGGAAGAAATGATTGAATGGATCAAAACAACTTTCGGTTCAGTTGACGATGTGAAAATCCAGGATTTTATAAAAATCACGAATATGGTTTTATATGAAGGTGCAATTTTTAATGAGTTAAGGACTAAAAGACCAGTTGTATTCGATATCCAATTAAGCGAAGTATTCAAAGAAATTGCGAAAGATGAAAATGGACCGTTTACACATCCGTTAACGAGAACCCCCGAAGACACATTTGGACGGATAGAAGGAAAATATTCTATAACAGCGTCAAATGTTACTAAATATGATGGTTTACACGGTCTGGTAATTTATAACGATCACTATCCGCTTGAATTTACGTCAGATAGAATCAGGGACTATTTTAATGTTGCGAGTCAATGGTTTGTAAAGGCACATAGAACCAATGCCAAAGCAATATATCCCTTCTTTTCGTGGAATTGCTTATGGAAAGCGGGAGCTTCAATTATTCATGGACATGCGCAACTTGCTATAACCGAAGGACAGGCATACGCAAAGATTGAGGAGATGAGGGCTCTAGCACTAGATTACCAAGAACGGTATAAGTCAAACTATTTTGAGGATGATTATAAAATTCATGAAAATTTAGGTCTGGCTTTTGAGAAAAACAAAGTAAAACTTAATGTGAAAATTACACCTATTAAAGAAAAAGAAATAATGCTTACAGCAAACGCATTTGATGATAATTTGGCAGATATTTTAAGTGAGGTACTAAATACATTAAAAGAAAAAATGAGTGTATTTAGCTTTAACGTCGGCATAATTATTCATCCGATGGAAAAAACCCCTGAGGTTTGGGACCACATGCCTGTTGTCGTAAGAATTGTCGATAGAGGGAATCTATCAACTAAAACAACGGATATAGGTTCCATGGAGCTATTTGCCCAAAGTGTGATTGGAAGCAATCCATATGCTGTTATGAGAGAACTTAAGAAAGAGATGCTGAAGTGAGATACAATAGAAGTATGCCACTTGTTTCTTACCTTTTAAGATTCTTCTTCATACATATTCACAAGCAGTATTTTATTGTTTTATATAGGTCTGCGATTTTACTAAGTCACCATTTCGGTCTTGAAGTTATGGCAAAAAGCCTATTCAAGCCCTTATTTGGGATGTCCGGGTTTCTTTCAAGAATTAACGGGTTTGTTATTCGTTCTTTAGCCATAGTCCTGGCTTTAGTTATTATTTCCTTGTATCTATTATTGGGGATTTTTGGATATTTCGGGCTTTATGTCTTTTTATTCAACTTATTGGCAGCTAAATCCGTATATTTTATTTTAATTATTGGATTTATATTTTTATGTGGAATCTACAATTATTATTTTAACAGTCCGATTATAATTTCCGATAAAAAACTTTCAACGACCTGGACAATAAAAACTTTGTATGACCTGTCCAAATCCGGGAATTCAAAACCGTTATACTTATCTTTTGCGAATGCACCCGACATAAAAGAGCTTTTATTACGCGCCGAACTGCCGATAGAAGATACACTAAAATTTATCGAACTTAATTTGAACGATTTTAATACCGATCAGTTTAATTTAAAGATTTCCGAATTCTCAAATAAAAATGTCTTTCTGGATAAAAGGCTATATCTCGCAGATTTATTTTGTGCCTATCTCCTTCAGTTAAAGACATTAGCCTCGCATTTGAGCAAACATCGTATAGATGAAATCTGTCTAGTTGAGTCCCTGAGGTTTCTCCATAGTCTAAGAAAGAAAACTCCCCGGATGTGGAATGAGGATTTTAATATTCCCCCATCGGGAGGAGTCGATAAAGGATGGGCAGTTGCCTATACTCCTAATATCAATAAAGCCGGAACTGACCTAACAAGATTAGCCTTAAAAGGTAGTTTGCCTAGGTTAGTCGGAAGAAATGACGTTGAAAATTCCATAATCTCTGTTCTAAGCAAACCATCAAGTAATAATGTCCTTTTAGTCGGAGATGCGGGTAGTGGAAAAACCACATTTATCAAGGCTTTGGCCCGTGAAATTGCTTTAGGAACCTCAATTCCGGCGCTAAAGCATAAAAGGATTATTTCCATCGACATCGGCGCCTTAACATCAGGAAAATCT
>CAYHDM010000005.1:0-16238 GCA_964355455.1 uncultured Candidatus Saccharibacteria bacterium | reverse complement strand
GGCGCAGTTTTTGTGGCAGGATTTCTCACTACTCTTAAAGGCTTAACCAATGAGGAAAAAGAAGTTATTAAACCATGGCTAAAAACCTCAATCAACGTCATTAAAATAGAACAGCATGCCGATAAATTTATAGCTATTTTTTCTCTCCCATTCGTAAGCAACTTCGCGGCTTAATAAATTTATTTCGACAAATCCAATTAGCAGGATTAATCCGCCTAATATAAAAATATAAATCCTCGAGCTTTTTAAAAATAAAATTGGATATCCGACAATCGGGAATGACACACTCAACTTTCCGACAATCATCTCCGGAGTAATCCGCCATGGGTCCTCCGTTGAATTATTATCACCTTTTGTATTAAAAAATAGTTCTTCTTCAAAATTTTCCCTAACAATTCTGTGCGTAATATAGCTACTTCTTTCAGTCGGAGATTTAAACGTAACAATATCCTCAACATGCGGGGGAAAATCGCCGATAGATTTCACAACCAGCAAATCCCCTTTACGTAAAACAGGACTCATAGATTTTGATGAAACTGTATAGAACTTATATGTCCGGTCTGGTGAGCCGCTGGAAATATATAGCAAAATGCTAATAAGCAATATAAAAATTACGGCTAAGTATTTATAAATATATTTCATATTAACTCCAAAATAATTAGGGCATATGGACAAGCATATGCCCTAATTAACTACTGAGTGACCTTCTCAACGCCCGTAAATACAAAATCATAAACAGCAGTCTTTCCGATGTTTGCTTCGCTTAAACCGCTTCCGTCGAACTTGAGGATGTATCCTCTTGTTGAAGACCCATTTAGTTCACCTAAATCAAATGTGTCATTTTTAAATCTTAATATTGTGTCGTGGCCATAAGATTCTCCGGTTTCACCTTCTTCTACCGTTCCGTTATTATTTGCGTCATTCCACGCCAATATTTCGATATATAAGTCATCCCTTAATGTGTCGGGATCATTTACATAGTTCGCCGTGCCTACAATATCGAGTACAGTTCCGCCTTTATTGTATATTTTCACCGGAAGTGTCTGGACCCATGTTGAATTCACATTGGTGAAACTTGGCCCGTTGATCGTATCCGCTAAGTTGGACTCTTCAGCCGAAACTGCGGTATTTTTCAATATTTTTAAAGCCGTGTTCCCGGTTGTTCCTCCACCTCCCGGCTCACTGCTTTCTTCTCCGATAGTAAATGAAACTCCTGCAACGCTGGCGCTTTCTTCAAAGACAGCCGAGGTTACTCCAAATAAAGATACGCAGCTTAATAAAACCAGTAATCCGCTTAGAAAAAATTTTTTCACTTAAACTCACCTCCAAGGTTTTGCTATTGGCATAATTAATTAAACTTATTTGATATTAAGCGGAGGAGATTAAATAAATTGAACAAAAAAATGAAATGTGGGTTTTATAAAAATGAACAAGGCGGAGTTATAGCTCCGCCTTTAGATCAAACTTTAAATCAAACAAAATCCGAAGTAAAGTATCAGCACCTTGTGTATGCACAGTTGCTGCATTTGACGCATCCTTCGGTTTCTATCAGTGTCATATTGTTACATTCGGGGCAAACTGAAGCGCCCTTGAAAACGGCTCCCAATGACTTTCTGCCGTCCGCATGGGCAGAAGAGGAACTGCCTGTAGCTTCTGTAGATTCTTCCGCCGTCACGTTAACCCCGGCTTCAACTTCTACTTTTTCGAACAAACTGTCCTGCCTAAAGTCTTCGCCTGTTTCAAGAAGCATATTTTCAGCATTTCCCTCAAGTTTATGACTCAGGTTCAATTCATTCATTAAAACTTTAGCGACAGCGTCGGGAATACTGCTGACCCTTCCGGTTCCGAATCCGATACTGGTCGATCCGCCGATTCCCCTTAACTGATGTGCGATTTCTTCGAGGGATTTATTCGGATTTCCCGAACTTCGAAGCCATCCGCTGATTAGCCGACCTAAGGCTTCTGCAAAGGCGGCAACGTCGCTTCCGCTTTTTCCTATTGTTACAAAAACTTCAAACGGCTGTTTGCCGGTTGCTCCGTTCCGATTAACCGTTACGAATGCATCTCCAAATGGAGTAGAAATTTCATGCGTCCTTCCGACAACAACACGGGGTCTTGGGCGCTTTGTTCCGAGAATTTCCACAACTTTGGTTTCAGCTGTGCCCTCGGCTTTATTCTTCTTTTCCTGTGTCGCCTTAGTTTCTAAAACAACTTCCTGGCGCGACCCGGTAACGTAAACCGTTAAACCTTTACATCCTAATTCCCATGCCATTTGATAGGCTTTCTTGACATCCTCTTTAGTAGCATTTTCAGGGAAATTACATGTTTTGGAAATTGAGTTGTCAATAAATCTCTGAATAACAGCCTGCATCCAGACATGCTCGTCGGATGAAATATCCGCTGAAACTACAAATGTGTGCTTAATATCCTCCGGAACATTGCTTAAATGCTGGATTGTTCCTTTATGGATCGACTCGTCGATAATCTGTTTTTTCGTTGCCTCATCTAAATTGCTCGCATCTAGGGCTTTTTGGAATGACGGACTTACATATGTGAGCTGTAAGTTTTTGTCTCCTCCCGCCGCCTGGTAAACATTTCTGTAATAAGCGAGAGCAAAAACTGGCTCGCAGCCATATCCTTCTAATCCATAGACAGTTGCTGTTGTTCCGGTTGGAGCAACAGTAAGCTGTGTCGAATTTCTGATTCCAAACTTTTTGATTCCCGACATAACTTTGTCCCAATCTAATTTTGGACGGCTTAAGTCCATTCTGTGTTCGACAAGTGAAGTCGGAATTTTCCACTTAATATCTTCTGGATCATAAATACTGCCCTTTATACCCGGAAAGAATCCCTTTTCTTTCGCAAGTTCAACACTTGTTAACATCGCATGATATCTGATAAATTCAACTATTTGGGATGAAAAATCCAAACTCTCTTTGCTTCCGTACCGAATACCCATCTGGTACATCGCATCGGCAAGCCCCATAAAACCAAGTCCGATTCTACGGTTTCGATATGCGGATTCTTTCAATTCAGGAACAGAGGGAACATAAGCATTTTGGGTGACAACGTCATCTAAAAATCGGGTTCCTAAAATTGTTGTTTCACGAAGATGATTCCAGTCTACTTTTCCGTCAAAAATTGATGCGTTGATATTTACATGTCCCAGACAACAGTTTTCATAAGGACCTAACCACTGTTCTCCGCACGGGTTCGTCGCCTCAAGTTCATATTGATTCGGGACAGGATTATCCCTATTCGCCGCATCAATAAATAAACATCCGGGTTCTCCGTTTCTAAATGAGTAATCAATTATTTCATCGAAAAGTTCTCTGGCTTTTACGGTTTCAGTGACTTCTCCGCTTCGCGGATTTATCAAATTAAAATCCTTATCATCTTTTACAGCCCGCATAAAAGCATCGGTAATCGCAACGGAAATGTTAAAATTGGAAACTTTCCCTTCTTCGGCCTTACACTTTATAAAGTCACAGATATCCGGGTGGTCAACACGCAAAACCGCCATGTTTGCACCGCGTCGGGTCCCTCCTTGGGCAATCTTTCCGAAAGCACTGTCATAAGCTTCTAAAAAGCTTACAGGACCACTCGCAACACCGTTGCTGGCACTTACTCGATCTCCCTTAGGACGGATTCTTGAAAAGGAAAATCCGTTTCCTCCACCTGTTTGCTGAATGAGAGCGGCATTTTTAAGCGTATCAAAAATCCCACCCCGGGCAGAACCCATATCATCAAGAATAGGAAGAACAAAACACGCGGCTAATTGTCCTAATTTCGTCTTTGAACCTGACCATGTCGGAGTATTCGGATTGAATCTTTTCTCCGCCATCAAACTGAAAAAATATTTGGTATAAGCTTTTTTTAATTTTTGGGGTTTTTCTCCTTCGGCTACATGGCTCGCAACTCTATAAAAAGCTTCTTCTACCGTCTCTTTTGTTTTGCCATCAGAGTCTTTTAACGCGTAGCGGCGCATAAAGATTTCCCGGCCATTATTGTCCATCTGGACTTCATTTACATCCGCTAAACTTGAATATTTGTGTTCTTTTGATTGCCTGTACTCTCGCCTGTGCCCCTTTGAGGGGGATGCCGGGTGAACTTTTATTTTTGCTTTAGGCATTTTATTTATTAACTAAATACTTACAATAAATCAAAAAATTCGACGACTATCTAAAAGTTGATCGGCGAATTTTTTGATTATTGGATCTTTTCTAACTCTGCTTTAAATTCACTCACATCTTCGAACTCAAGAAAAACACTCGCAAATCTCAAATAAGCAACCTTATCTATGTCCTTAAGCTTGCCTAAAATCAAGCGGCCGATATCACTCGAAGAAATTTTCGTAGATTTTCGGCTTAAAATAGCCATTTCAATATCGTCAACGATTTTTTCGACTTCATCTTCAGACAACCTTTTTTGTGCAGAAATTCCAATTCCTCTAACCAGTTTTGATCTATCATAATCCTGTAAAGATCCATCACTTTTTACAACCTTGATCGAAAGTGACTCAATTTTTTCGTAAGTTGTAAAACGATTTTTACACTCAGTACATTCCCTCCTGCGTCTGGACACAGATCCGTCTTCGCTATCACGCTTATCAATTACTTTAGTTTCCCTATTTTTACAAAATGGACACATCACTGATTAAATTTAAATTAATTTCGGTATTCCTTCGCCCCAATATATTGTGTTATTTAGATACGTTACATACTAGAGGTGGTATGTGGCAATAGCCGAAATCTTTAAGTTATAGGGCTTTGTGTGGATGTAAAACAGCGCCTTCTTCTTTCATAATTGCCTCAAACTCGTCTTGCTCTAGGGTCTCCCGTTCAAGAAGCTCACTAGCCAAACGATCAAGGATTTTTCTATTGTCCTGCAGGATTTTTGACGCTTTTTCAAGTTGCGAAGATATAATTTTATGAACTTCACTGTCAATCTGTTCGGCAATTTTCTCACTATATCCCAAAGCTTTATTTTGCGCGCCTGAATCCCACATGCCGACATTGTCGCTTACAAGATTTACCGGCCCAAGACTACTCATACCAAAATCAGTAACCATTTTCTTTGCGATATATGTTGCCCTCTCAATATCTCCAGCGGCTCCGATTGTTTTTTCATTAAAGACAATTTCTTCCGCAGCGCGTCCTCCCATTAAACTTTCAATATGGGCCAGTAGTTTATTTTTTGTCTGATTGGACATTTCACTTCGCGGCAAAAATTCGGTATGACCCAAACTTGCGCTTCTTGAAACAATAGAGATTCGATTTACCGGATCAGCATTCGGATTAAGCGATCCGACCAGAGCATGCCCGGCTTCATGGTAGGCAATAACTTTTCTTTCCTCATCAGTCTGTAAAAGTTTTTTACCGGGACCTAATTTAACTTTTGTGGAAGCCTCCGTTAAATCTTTCGGCTCAATAAATTTGGCTTCTTTTCTGGCCGCTAAAATAGCCGCTTCATTAAGCATATTCTCAATGTCAGCTCCACTAAATCCTACTGTTTGGCGGGCAATCTTTTCTAAACTTACTTCATCAGAAAATGGTTTCCCTTTCATGTGGATTTTTAGGATTTCCTCTCTTTCTTTAATATCCGGCAAATCAAGCTTTATATGGCGGTCAAATCTTCCGGGACGAATAAGAGCGGAATCCAATAATTCAGGCCGGTTGGTTGCACCAATAACAATTACATTTGTGCGGCTGTCAAAACCATCCATTTCAACCAGGATTTGATTTAGTGTCTGCTCACGTTCGTCATTGCTTACGGCCATGGATTTCCCGCGGTGTCTTCCAATCGCATCGATTTCATCAATAAATATGAGTGATGGAGCATTTGCTTTTGCTATCGCGAATAAATCCCTTACGCGGGAAGACCCGACCCCGACGATCATTTCGATAAACTCGCTTCCTGCCACCGAATAGAACGGAACGTCCGCTTCTCCAGCTGTAGCACGGGCTAATAATGTTTTTCCGACTCCTGATGGGCCGATCAATAAAACCCCACGGGGAATTCTCGCCCCTAACTTTCTATATTTTTCCGGGTTTTTCAAAAAATCCACAACTTCAACAAGTTCGCCTTTAACTTCATCGGCTCCGGCGACATCAGCGAAACCGATTTTATTTTGATCGTTTTTCGCAAACAATCGGGCCTTTGACTTACCGATGCTGAAGAGTCCTCCGCTTGATTTTGTTGCGCGCATAAAAACCCAGACAAGAATTCCCAAAGATAAAAGTGGAATCGCCATATTTGCGAGAATTTCAACCCACGGAACAGTCTGCTTTTCATAAATTCCGCCGGGAACCGTGTTTGTGTCAATATTTTGCAGGCTTAAAATCTCATAAAAACTTATAATCTCTTCTTTTACACTTTTAATTTTCTCTCCGTTTTTCAACTCAACGTCCAGCACATTCGAATCGATTGTAATTTTCTGAACTTCACCGTTTTTTATACGGCTGATTACATCATTAAGTGGGACTTCCTTGGGAGTCTCACTCACTAACGGGCTATTGACCCATGTCAGAAGACTCCATACAATAACTGCGATTGTAAGGAGTACAAATGGATTTAAAGTGAATTTAAATTCAAAATCTTTTTTCTTTTTGTTTTGTTTATCTGCGTCTTTTCCTTTCATAGTTTTTACCCACATATAATACTACATATATAGCATAACTCTTCATTTTTCGTTCATTAAACAATTAGAATTAAGCAAAAAACTTTTAATCTTCAGGTTGTAGGATTCAGTCACTATGGGGTACTATACGCCAGAAACTATAGGCTTTGCGGATGAATATCCGCGCCGTACCGACGAAAACGGCAGAGTGGATAAACTGCTGAAATCCGCCTTAAACCTTTTCTTCCCCCAATTCTGCATAAATTGTAAGAGGCTGGGGTTTTCGATTTGTCCCGACTGCATAAAAAAATTGCCGGACGAACAAATCGACTTCCCGTTATGTTTTACCTGCGAAAATCTATGTATAAACGGAGAAACCCACAAAGTCTGTAAGCCGAAATCCTACATATCAAAATTTTTTGCGCTTTACATTTACAAAGGAATAACAAAAAAAATACTCCAGGCAAAAAGCAAAAATCCCTTACTAATTAAGCCTTTACTTGAAAACACCCAAAGCATAGAAATTACAAAAGCAATATTTAAAACCGACCTTATAATCCCAATTCCGCCCAGTCCTAAATATTTGAACCCGAGATTAATTGAACCGACAGATATAATCACAAAATACATAAGCACCGCTATACAGGCCCCAATATACAAGGCTCTATACAAAAGTCCGCTGGCAAAACAGCAAAAAAAGTTAAACCTTTCAAAACGAATGTTTCCCAATATACAAATTAAAAGAGAGGCTATCCCGTTAATAAGAAATAAGAAAATACTTTTGGTGGATGATGTTTGCACAAGCGGATCCACTTTGAACATATCCGCAAAAATTTTAAAGTCATATGGAGCCCTCGAGGTAAACGCCTACACGCTGGCACGTGATTTGCGATATAATAGGGCTTAGCATGGGGTATTTTAACGCGATAATAGAACAGCCGAAAAATGTTATATTCGAATCTCAGCAAAACGACGAAAAGCTGTATTTTTTACTACGAAGGCACCCCATTACAAATCTTGGATGGGTGCTAAGCGCGATAATATTCCTGCTGATTCCCATTATCGCAATGCTTCTTATTGAGTCTTACTTTCTCGATCCTTTTGCCTTTATCCCCGCTAAATACCAAATGGTGGTCATATTGCTGTGGTATTTACTCACAATGCTATACACTTTTGAATCTTTTATCGTCTGGTATTTCAATGTCTACATCATAACCGATAAGAGGATAATCGACGTCGATTTCAAGGGCTTGTGGGGGAAAAGAATTTCGGAGGCACTACTAAACAGCGTGGAGGATGTAACTTACGAAACCCACAAATTCTGGCATATTTTATTCGACTATGGGGATATTTTTATGCAGACAGCCGCCGAAAGAACGGAGTTTGAATTTCATTCAATTCCAAAGCCGGCGCTCGTTCACGATAAATTAACGGATTTAGTTCAACTGTACAAATCAAAAAATGGCAGCAACAAATGAAGCTATAAATTCAACCGCACCGATAATACCGACTCTACCGGAATTTGCGATAGATATATTCCCTATACTTAAATTTGGGCTGATAATCTTCCTATTTTTTTATTTAGTATTGGCACTAATGGTAATAAAACAGATAATGATGATGTCCCAGACGGTTAAAAGTAGCGGCAACGGGTTTTTACTTTTTTTGGCTTACCTTCATTTATTGGTCGTATTTGCAACTCTTTTGTTCAGCATGTTCATTCTATAGCTATCGCGGCAAGTTAGACCTAGAGTTGTATAGTATAATCTTTACGCAATGGAAATCTCATTAAAGGTTCAAAATATCGGAGCAAATTACAATCCTGAAGCAAAGAACATTGTAATAACGCACGAGTTCGATGTTCCAAGCGACCAGCTTCTTATGAAAAGGGGCAGGCTATTCATAACACTAAAAATAAGTGCCGGTGGGAATTTTAACCTCAAGGACACCGCTTCATTATTTTTAGACAGCGTACAAGAGAATTTTTACAGGTTAACCGAGGAAACCCCTCTTCATTCCTTAGAAAAAGCTTTAAATAGGGCAACAAAATTGGTTTTAACCATGAAATCCAAAGACGAGTCCATCTCTCTAGGATCTGCCGAGGCCAATTTTAAACTCAATTTTGCAACGGCTTTAATATGGAACCGGGTTTTATATACCAGTTATTTCGGCGCACCGGCTGTATATTTGGTACGCGGAACCGGCGTCAGAAATCTTTCATTAAATCCCGCAATTAATGAGTTATGGACCAACTCCGGAATATTAGATAACCAGGACGTAATTATCATAGGTACTGATAAATTCGCAAAAGTCTTTCCGGCTAACGAAATAATCAACTCACTGGGAAATATCTCTCTCACAATTTCAAATCATCCCGATAAAGACGAACTGGCTGCACTATTAATAAAAGTTACGACATCCGAAAAACAAGACTCCGCAATGTCTGATAAAGCCACCGGGTCAAAACTTAAAGACGCGGTATATACTTCTTTTTGGAAATTAAAGGCCAAATTTGCTGAAAGCGACAAACTTTCAGATAGATTTAGATTTTATCAAAATAAAAAAGCAGCTCCTGTTTCGTCAATCTCGGGGCTCACCACTCCTCCCGCAATTTCTACGACAGTGAATATGCCGAAAGGTCCAAAAAGAATTTCCTCTTCCAAAAACAGAAAGAAAAACAGAAAAAGAATCACGATGGGACTTTCAATGTTAACAGTTTTTACTCTGGTGGCTTATCAGGTTTTTGCAAAACCACAGGGATATATAGCGAACGATATAAGTGTGAACATATCCGCAGGTTCAGATTCCGGACAGGATGTCATGGGAGTTTCAACCGAACAAACAGCTTCGCTTACAACCAATAATGAACTTCATCCGGCAATAATGGACCTAAACAGTCTCGGTGGGAGCCCGACCATAACCGGTCTTAGTACCACTCAAGATAAAATCTTAGTACTGGATGCCGCGAACAAACGCCTTTACAGTATTGATCCCGAGACAAAAGAATCCAGAAAAGTTTTTGAAGGCTTCGAGGAATCAGCACTTCCGCAATTTTTAGAATGCGAATCAAAAGCAAAACTTTGTTACGTTGGAGATTCCGATAAATTCTATGTCCTCGACCCGGAAAAACCCGAGGTTGATGACTACCTATACGGAGTAGAGGATATTCTGGATATATATCCATATTACGGATTTTTATATTTCTTAACAAAAGACAAAATTTATAGTTACCAAATCGGAACAAAAAACCCCTCTGAAGCAGAGGAATGGCTGACCACAGGACAAACCTTAGATAACTCCAAATCTATGTTCATCGACAATGGAATTATTTATGTAATAACTGATTCCGAAATTGTAAAATTCAGCAATAAGCGAAGAGATGTTATCTTTAAGCTTGATTTTTCAAAAGTTTCAAATCCGATTTCCATGGAAGTATCAGGTGGGAAATTATATGTTCTGGATGTCTCCGATAACGTAAAAGCACTTCAAGTCTTTGACAAAAATACAGGAGAATTTCTGGAGACAATTGAACTCGCCCGTGAGAATGAAAATCCTAAATTTTTCACTTTTCCGAAATATTCCAATGCAAAATTCTTATTTGAAAAGAATGAAGTATTATACGAAGTTACACTTTAAAAGTTTAAATCTAAAATGCCTACTTTAATCAAAAACCGACGGGCTTATTATGATTACGAAATCCTCGAAACATTTGAAGCCGGAGTCAAATTATTCGGACATGAAGTCAAATCTCTTAAAGAAGGACGAGGAACAATGACGGGAGCCCATGTGAAAATTTCTACTAACGGAGTCGTCTTAATCGGATTAAACATCCCGTTATATTCAAAAGCCGGGGCAGTTTTAAGCTACGACCCCTCCCGGACAAGAGAATTATTGATGCATAAATCGGAAATCGAATCTCTTGACGGAAAAGTAAATCAACAGGGATATACCGTAATTCCACTTGTTTTATACACAAAAGGAGGACTAATCAAAATATCTTTAGGACTTGCCCGCGGCAAGAAGAAAACCGATAAGCGAAAAGACATTATAGAGGCTCAGGAAAAGCGTGAAATTGAAAGGACTATGAAAAAGGCTAGATTGAGGCAACCCTAAGACAGCCGAAGAATACCCGCATGCCCACTGGACAAACCCCGAAATTCCTGATAGAATACCCGGGTTTGGGGATGTCAAGGCATCGCCTAGCAGAGGATTCGTTCGAAGCAAGCAGACCTGGTATAAGTCTTTAAACTGAATCAAAAAATAAACGCTAAAAACGTTAAATTTGCTGAAGTCGACGCTTACGCTTATGCGTAATCTACACTTAAGGAATTATCCATCAGCTGTTTGATAGAACAAAGTTTGCCAATGTCTTTCTATCAGGCACAACTTACATTGGAAGCCGAAGGGCACTTTTTGCGAAAGCAAGAAATCGTGCATAAGCGTATGAGTTGCAGTTTTATCTAGCTTATGTAAATCTAAAACTGCGAAGCTTGTAATACTTTGTCCGGAAAATCTATTAGCACGGGGGTTCGATTCCCCCCATCTCCACCATATTAATTTTGAAAAACGAAAAGGACCCGCAAGGGTCTTTTTTTATCCCTTTTATTCAGGAACTTTTATAAAATTTTGCAAAAACCGGTTTTTCCTATTTAAAATTACTAGTCCTATGGGGTATAATTGGACTACCTTAATAACAATGGAGTCGGCCATGAAAGGAGCTTTCAATGGCTAAAAAGGGTAAGTATCCCTTGACAACACGGAGTAAATAATCTATACTTTCAGTATGGAAAAATTTACTATTAAAACATTCAACGAGACCTACCCAAACGACGACGCTTGTCTTGATGAAATCTTTAACTCCCGATATGGAGACTTGCATGTATGCCCTAACTGCAAACGAGAGACTAAGTTCTATCGTATCGGCTCACGCAAGACTTACGGCTGTAAATTCTGTGGGTATCAACTAAGCCCTACAGCAGGAACTATCTTTCATAAATCATCTACGAGCCTTAAAAACTGGTTTTATGCGCTGTTCTTATTCGCCAGTTCCAAGAATGGTGTATCTGCTAAAGAATTACAGCGACAACTTGGAGTAACTTATAAAACAGCGTGGAGAATGGCTAAACAGATTAGATTGTTGTTCGCTGAAAATATTGACCAGCTCGACGGGATTGTTGAAATTGATGAAACTTTCTACGGCGGAAAAGGAGTAAACAGGAGATTCAAGTTATCAAAACCGGAGGACAAAACGCCTGTAATGGGAATGCTACAGCGAGGCGGAAAGATTATTGCGAAGCCGGTTCTGAATACGGGGAAAGGTACATTGTTACCAGAAATCCAGAAGAATATCAGCTTAGATGCAAAAATAATCAGCGACGAATTTAACAGCTACACCAATTTACATAAGCTCGGATATGACCACAGTATTGTCAGACATTTAGAAACCTACGTTAAAGGAGAAATCCACACGAACACGATTGAGGGTTTCTGGAGTCAGTTAAAACGTAGCGTTGACGGAACGTATCACGCTATTTCGAAGAAGTATCTTTCTTCTTATGTGAACGAGTTTTCTTTTCGCTATAACTACCGGAAATTGGAGTCTCCGATTTTTTCTTTAATGCTTTCACGGGCTGTGACGCCACTTGGATAATTTTCTGAAAATCCTGTTTTGTTAAACTCATAAAAGCATTTTACCACGTGTCGTGAATCAAAATTTTATGCTACACTCTTGTCAGCAAAATGTGGTCTATCCCGCTACAGAAGCTTCGGTTTCTGTAGTGCAATAGGAAACACTTTGCACAAGGGTGATAGTCATATTTTGCTTTATTACTTTCCCCCGCAAAAAATTTCCGAAAAAACTTTATCCTGCCCGTAAAGATGTACTTTGATATGAAACGTTGTGGTAGAAGTTGAAGCCAAAATGAAAAACTGGCATTAATTTCATATGCTTAATCAAGCTAACTAAGTTTCATGATGACCGGCCGTAGCTCAATGATAGAGCACTTGGTTGTCACCCTTGTGGTTGTAGGTTTGAACCCTACCGGCCGGACCATTTCCTTAGCTAGCTTGATTAAATGTACGAAATAGATAGAATTCGCGGATGCAGGTTGGAATAAACCTACATAATAGTCATATTTATGTAAATGTCAAGATAGGTAGGTAAACAAGGCTGTTTAACATTTAACTTAACACACTATGTATCTAGTACACCACATGTTTACCAATTAGTAAAGATGATTGACTGTTAAAAAACTATGGTATAGTATTATCCAGTACCTGTGGATTCCTTCTGGAGTCTGTGTCGGCCAAGATACCAAGCCGGAAACAGGTACTTTAGAAACTAACCTTCCCGATAAAGCTCCTTTTTCCTGTCAGACATAACACTCCAGAAGTGTTTTTCTCCATTATCACCTTGCTGTCTTACGACCACTCTCAGTTTCACATTTTCTACAGTGGCTACGAAAGACCAGTATTTTAGCTTTTGTGAACCCTTACTATCGACATTGTAGTCTGTATAAAAAACAGATTGTTCTATCACCTTTTTTGCTAGTTCTAGCAAACGAGTTCTCCTAATTGTATCCTTAGAAGGTCGAATTTTGTTTGACCCTTTATAAAATAAATGTCTTCTGCCTTTCCCATTATATGAGACCTTACAGCCTAAACAGGGAGAGTTTACTTGTTTGTTCTTGTTGAAAAAGTCTTCTGCATATTCCTTTGCCTGTTCAATCGTTTTAATTTGAGTCCTGTCCATGTAGGGAGTATATCACATCTCCGTGTCGTCATGGTACACTCACCCTAAAAAGGGCGATGCTACCCATGCCAAAAAAAAGGAGAAGGAGAATAAGGGCCAAAAGCCGACCAACGGTGCAGGAGGGAAATCCGGCCATTAGTGGTCTTTCCTGATTCACCGGTGAGCGATTGTGAAACACATACAATCGCTCACCGGTTTTTTTATTCCACGTTTGTGGACTTTATTTTCTTGGATTAATAGGTTCGCTGATCGAAGGCTGATTATAACTTTGAGGAAGAGCCTCCCTTATCTTGGGGGCAATTTCAGGGCCTTGTCCCTTGTGAGCGTTGTACTCCAAATGATCTGAAATCGAATCTAAAAATGCTGAAATAGCGTATCCGACGATCGCATATACTCCTGCCGCAATAATTGCCGAAATATCGACTAGATTTCCACTGGTTAAATTAATATTAGGAAATATTCCCACGAACGGAGACATCAAGTCGCCGGTTGCGCTATAAAGCCACGCCACAAACGGGGCACCCGCTCGGGCTCCAAAGAATCGCAACACAAAACGGGCAACCAGCATGAAGCTGATTATCCATGTTATAAAATCGATAAGACGGGAAATGGCTTTTAACATATCTTAAATTATATTCGGATTGAAAAATTTATAAAGACCTTCAGAATTTATATACCTAACAAGTCATTTAGTGGTCCTTCCATAAAGATGTTCTCAGCTTCCGGAACACCAATAAGAATTAAGGCCTGAACGAAAATGAATCTTGCGCTGAATAAAAGGACCAAACCTATGGCAGCAAAAACAGAGTTCGTGATAGCTCCTCGGAATTTCTCATATGCATCCGACGAATCGGCTCCTATTATTGCGTATATGCCTTTAAATAAAAACCAAGTGACACTCGCAAGGAGTAGCACATAAAAAATATATAGCGCTAGGTTCATGGAAAAAACCGCGGTACTACCCAAACTTTCGAAAGTTTTTGCGGCACCCAAGCCCTCCAGAGGATCAGTTACGCACTCTGTGAATGAGGAACATGCCATAAAATATAAATTCCGAAAGCGTTTTCCGGATAAAAATAACTACCACGGAAAACGCTCCCGTTTACTAACGCACAAGAAATTCAATAATTTTTATTTCGTTACTGTTCCAGGATCAACCTCTTTCGTACTCGGGACAACATCGGTTCCAAAAAGCCCTGCAACGGTATTAATAATCCAGCCTGAACTAACCAATAATACACCGGCAACAACTATTAAAACTGCCTTTGTTAAATAACTTTGAACAGTTTTCATGGCTTCTTCACTATCCGTACTTATTAACTTGTATATCAAACCGAATACAGCAAGTCCAACCCCAAGAATAACTCCTATCCATCCTAGATAATAGAACAGATTGATTGCAAAAGTAACAATACCTTTGACACCCACAATGGTTCCTAGTGTATCACTTACCTTTACCGTCGTGGAATCAATCTGGGCACTCGCACTTACACTAGCAACAACCAACGTAGATCCAGCTACTACTAACGCGCTTAAATAATTTACTTTTTTCATGCTTACACCTCCTTGGTGTTTTTAATTAAAATAATTTTTACTAAACGACTTGATGTAATTGTACTCATAAAATCATGACATTGTAAACTAAATGATATAATAATTCAATGGATGTGCCTCCTGCCAACAAAAAAACGCCCTCTGCTTTATTTCGAGGCATATTTAAAGCTTTTTTGCTTTCCCTTTATATTTGTATAACCATTATAGCAATTTCAGGGCTCGTTACTCCATATACTTATGCGGATGAATTTGAGGAAATTGAAAAAGAAAAGCTAGAAATAAAGGATGACATAAAAGAGATGAATGCAAAGGCCGACGAGATTTCTGCTTCGATAAAGAATTTGAATGGACAGATAAGCGTCAACCAGGGTCAGATTAATTCCCTAAATTCTAAAATTGCAGGACTTACGCAGGACATTAACAATTTGAACACCAAGCTCGATTTGAAAAAGGTTGAACTTGATTCAAGCATAAAAATCCGGGATAAAACCGTTCGCAATCTATACATCTCGAACCAACAAAGTTTCTTCGAAAGACTTCTTTCTAAGTCAAGCTTATCTAAAGCAGCCGAAGCCGCGGCATACCACTTAAGTTTTATTGATAGCTCCAAACAATTTATAGGTTCATTAAATGGAAATATCACACAATATGAGAGTGATAAAAAAGAGGTAGAAACCATAAAGGCTCAAGTGGAGACTCAAAAAAAGGAAATGCAGGCTCTTGTTACAAAACTGGCTACTCAAGTAACTTCTTCGCAGGCTCAATTGCAGAATGTATCAAATGAAAAAGCTAATTTGGAGAGAAAACTTAGCGAATTATCCGCAAAACAAAAGGCATTGCTTGCAGCCAAAATAGAAACTTTCACAACAAGCGTCGGAGATGTTCCCTCGACGGGAGATCCAAGCTCTCAGGCTGATTATGATCCGGGTTTTGATCCCGCTTTTGCAGGGTTCTCGTTTGGAGCTCCACACCGTCAGGGAATGAGTCAATATGGAGCAAAAGGCCGCGCAGAATCAGGGCAGGATTATAAGGATATTTTGAAGGCCTATTACGGCGATATTGAAATCGCCAAACCCGATCTTCCGGATACAATCCGAACCGATAAAGGGGAATTCGACCTCGATGGCAAATATCTAAAAGGTATTGCTGAAATGCCCGCCAGCTGGCCTATGGAAGCTCTGAAAGCCCAGGCAATCGCCGCCCGAACTTATGCAATGGCGTCAGTCGGATGGCGAACGGGAAATACCGACCCCGGAGGCAGAATTTGCACTTCGGAAAGCTGTCAGGTCTGGAATTCCTCTAAAGCCTCTTCTT
>CAYHDM010000004.1:0-16629 GCA_964355455.1 uncultured Candidatus Saccharibacteria bacterium | reverse complement strand
TGGCTCGACAAGTACGTCGAGGTTTTACTTTGATTTTACCGGCGAACTCTCCTTATGTGGGCAGGGTGTATAGATTAGAGATTCTATCTCTTTTCATAATTAGCAACCGCTAATACACCCTGCCCAGTTTTTTAAAAAAGCTTGATTTTAAGCCAAATCGTCCCAACAAGACATGCCCCATAGCGGTTGACTTTCGGCCTCGCCCATAGTATAATCTCGTCAGATTTAAGCAAGGGATATCTGGACAGGATCCCGGATTAAACACTCCACTTACTGCCTTATCCAATTCGGCAGAAGGTTTCCTGCCACAATTCTCTTCTTTATAAATTTATAAACACCTTTAAGTTCACGAGTTCGCTGGATGATTGAGGTGGATTCTCGACTGGGCAGGACGAGAATCCCCTCAACTATCCGGGGAATAATCATTTTCCCGTCAGGATAATCGCAAGGGAGTGTCGGGAAACCAAGTTAGTTCGTTGGGTTTAAGAATAAAAAACATGAATTTTTGGAATAAACAAACTAAAACTAAAGAAAACCAAAAGAATATCCTCATATTGACATGGAGAGATATAGTTAACAACAAATCCGATTTTGGTGGAAACGAAGTTTACATCGATAAGATTGCTAATGGATTAGCCAATAAGGGCTATAACGTGACAGTATTCAGTTCAAAAGGAGTTGATCAGTCAAACGAAGAAATCCTTAACGGTGTCAGATATATAAGAAAAGGTAGTAGATGTACAGTCTATTTCTGGGCTGCACTTTACTATATCTTCGGATTAGGAAAAAATATCGACTTTATAATCGATTCTGAAAATGGAGTGCCGTTCTTTACGCCTTTGTACACCAAAAAGCCAAAAGTGCTATTGGTACATCACTTCCACAACGGACAGTGGTTTAAGGAATTTCCTTTGCCAATAGCAGCAGTAGGATATTATATCGAAAGATTTGTAATGCCTTTGGTATATAAGAACACTAGATTTGTTACTGTTTCAAATTCAAGCAAATTGGATTTGGAATTCTTAGGCATTACTCCCGATAATGTGCAGATTGCATATAACGGTACGAATTTGACCGGAGAATTCGATTATGCCCAAAAAGAGCTCTACGAAAACCCAATAATACTTTATTTAGGAAGATTAAGAGAATACAAGCGAATCGATTTAGCTATAAGTGCAGTTGCGGAGATAAAGAAGTCGATTCCAAATATTAAATTGATTATTGCCGGAACAGGAGATGACGAATCCAGATTAAAAGAAATAGTTTCTGAAATGAAACTAGAAGATAACGTTTCATTTTTAGGATTTGTTAACGAAGTAAAAAAGCAAGAATTGCTGGCTAAGTCCTGGGTATATGTAAATCCTTCAAGTAAAGAAGGATGGGGAATTGTGAACATTGAAGCTAATTATTATGGAACACCGGTAGTCGGATTCAACGTATTTGGAGTACGCGATTCGGTTAAAGATGGTTATAGCGGATATCTTGCAGAAAACTTTCAGGATTTTGTTAATAAACTATTAAAAGCTTTAAAGAGCGAAAACGGAGAATTAGAAACCATGCAGAAAAATGCAATCAACTGGGCTTCCAAATTCAACTGGGAAGACACAGTGAAAATCTTTGATAAAGAGATTGCAAAGCAAACCGGTTCTAGAACTGTAAAAAAGAAAGTAAATAAAGAAGTAGACGTATTAGTATCTGCATAAGCCGGAAGAGTGGCTAGAAATAGCCACTTCTTTGAGAAATTGGTAACTGGGCAGGAACCAATTTCTCAAAGAGCTAAGGAACGAAAGTTCGTTAGTCTCTATGCATTAGCGCTAAGTGCGCTAAGAGCACATTAATATTTGTATCTCGTGTGTAATGGCGAAAGGACATGCTCCTTATCTTAAATTACATAAAAGAATACAACCATATTGGAAATACTTACAAAAAAGGCAAAACAAGCTGCCAATGAGACTTTCTGACGCACATCTGTATTGGGAAGTCAGGGAGTTTGATTGGCAGTTTGAACTTTTTGCCTTGAACTAGAGATCTTGAAGATAGATGAAAGGATAGGAAGATGAAGAAGGCTTTGATAGTTATGGTTATGGTGATCATCGCTGTTTTTTCCGCTAAGTTCGTTTGGGCGGAGACAGCGGTAGACGCCGTGGTAGAGATGGGCGAAAGCTCGTCTCAAGGTGTGGTTTTGAATCAGGTCGATGACGGGGATGTTATTCCCAGTGTCGGGTATGTAATTACCGATACTGTTGACATCCGCATTTCGCATTCTGTGCCAGTCACAGTGACCGGTACGCCGAATTGCGATACGTACATTCCTGACTCATTGCTTGGTCAGTTTCCTGGCATCCCGTTCAGTCACGTGAGTGACTGGAGCTTTGAGTGGATGCTTGGGGCGACGCCTCAGGATGGCTGGCCGCAGGTTCTTTGTCGGTCAGTGACTGGTACTGGTTCCTTTGCAGGGGCTTATGACACCAACGGACACGCAGAAATGTATGTCGCGTGGCGGCAGGTTCCGGGGATTCCAACGGAAACCCCAGTTCCGACTGTTGAGCCTACTCCGATTCCTACCCCTAGTCCCACTCCCACGCAGGTCATCGACCCGCGCACGGATGTGGACGCAGATGTGTCCCTGCCTCGCGAGCAGAAATCCCAAAGCATTGTCTTGACCAATCTTGGCCAAGATAGCAAAGGGACGGTAAAGCTCAACGGGAACGGGAAGTTTTCTTTCCGTGTGGCAAGTCCGAAACCTCTTCAGGTTTTGGATGGTAGTTCGGCACTCAGTTGTGATGTTTACGTCCCCGACGTAATGGCCGCTGATTTTCCGTCAGCGACTCGTTTCGGTAACGTAACCGACTGGAGTTTCGAGCGAATGCTCGGGGCGACAGCTGCGGACGCATGGTTTCAGACCATTTGCAGGAAGGTAAAACTTCCCCAGTATTTGGTCTCGGAGACGTCGGAATTTCCGATTGTTTCAGTCCCAGCGTTCGAGGTGACCCGTCTTCCCCTCATCGGGAGGTACGCCGACCCGCGTAGCGAGGTTGATCTTCAGGTCAACATGGAAGACAAGGTTGGTAATCTCGGGGTGCAGAGAGTTCTCGGTAACGATGGGCAGTTTACAGTCCGGTTGGAATCCGAAGATCGGTATGATTTTCGGGTTACCTCTTTGGAAGTTGCGCTCGTTCTGACTGAGAACTCACGGGTCAACTGTGAGGTCTATGTGCCGGACTCCTTTCCGACTTACTCTGGGGCAATCCGTTTCAGCCAAGTTGGAGATTGGAGTTTCGAGCACATGCTCGGAGCCTCTTCGAACGACGGTTGGCCACAGGTCATCTGTCGCGACAAGCAAGGGCCGCTCTTTGTGTCTTCTCCCCAGGAAATGGGAATCTCCTGGCGGCGTGTCGATCGTTAGCGTAAGTTTTTTCCAATATGGAAACAGGAGCGGGGATTCGTTCAAGCAATTTGATCTGCATAGATCAGAAAGATTGAATTGAATCCCCGTTCCAGAAGTACATTAGCAATGGTTATGAGATGTTAAAGGCAAGACCCATAGCACTGTTATTTTATAGGGTTTTATGCTACTCTCATGTCAAATTTATCAGGATTCTTTGAAGGCTTCAAATCAATAAGCTTTTAAAGAGCTAAGGAACGAAAGTTCGTTAGTCTCTATGATTTAGCGTTAATCGCTAAAGCACTTTAAAATAGTATTACTGAGTTAAAAGAATTAATTCCTATTGCAGGAATTCTATTCAAAAGATTCTGTAATACCCCGGTTATAAAATACATACAAAGCTGATCAGAAGGTGATCTTCCTGGAAGCTATAGAAATATCGTATTGCACAAACAAATTGGATCTGGAGTTTTCGAGGTTCGATTTGTTTGTGTAGTACCGAGAAGTTCTTTTTGCACAGAAAGGTAAGGATTACCATGGCTAGTTTCATCAATCGGATTTCCAGTTCGAGAGTGGTAGCGGCTGTTGTACTCGGTCTGCTGATCTTTGTGTCAGCTGGAACCTGGGGCGCGGTTAGCTGGTTGTCCCGTTCGGTGGAGCCTGAAAAGGTTTCTGCCGAGATGGCAGTGCTGGTTCGGCCCGTGGAGGAGGTTGCGAAGGCTCAGGCCTTGCCGACCTCGATTTTGGTCGTGCTGCCTACGGTTACACCGCAGGTGGTGGCGATGGCCAATGTTGCTTTGCCGACGTCCACCCCTCAAGCGGTGGCTATGGCAAACGTCGCGCAGTTGCCCGCTGTTCAAGCGGCTCCCGCGCAACAGTTGTCGAACCCCGCTTTGACGAAGGCACAGGCCGACGCCATCTTGGTGGAAGTCGACGCCGAAGTGACGATCGACGATCGGACTCCCGGCTATCGTGATGTCCGCTTTGGCGTCACATGTTTGGGCCAACAGGCCACTGGATCGGTGGTGTTTAACATCAACGAGAGTGACAGCTGGACCGGCCGTTTGGTTTGCGATGACATCTGCAATGGGTTTTACCTGTTGCGTGTGTCAGATGGTGCAGTGATTCCGCTAACGGCGCAAGCCTATTACCAGGCGGATTTTAACTACGCCAGTTTGAACGTTGACCAGCGCCGAGTCGCCGGTGAGTACGGCATCAACCTCGAGAAGGGGGAGATCCTCGCGCAGCACCTGTTCACCACACCGGTGGCCGTCTCCAAGGGAGACAAGCTGTTGGTAGTGGGAGCCGACGATCCCCGAGAGGGGGTTAATCGCGGCTTCTTTTTCAGCTGGAAGTTCGTCAAGGGACAGCCAGTGTTGGTTGGCCCACTCAACAAGTAGTACGTGTATGTATAACCGGGTTTTGGGCTGTTGGCACAAATTGACTTTCTCCAAAAGAGAAGAATTAAAAAATCAATTTCGTGTCAGCAGCCCTTACCTTTTTGCTTAAGGAATAATTTTCGTTAGACAAAAAGGTATTTTTACCTCCGCCAATAAACGTATAGAATAAAGATAATATTTAACTATGAATCCTTCATTAAGTTCGTACTTCCATAGAACTCTTAATAATGTATCAGCGTTTGTTAAGAAAAATCCTTTTTATACCGCATTACTCATCCACTTAACAATTATCACGATTTACGTTGGATCAACGCTACTCAATGGCAGCGGCCACCCGGTTTTTGTTGACCTTACCGAAGGCGTAAATCTTAGTGATGCTTCCAATCGAATTTATTACACATATGCAGACAATTGGGGTGAGGCAGTAGCCGAAAAGCAAAGAATTGTGCCTTTCACAATATTATGGGCACTTTATAAAGTTTTACCGTTAGGTGATGACGATTTTATTCCCTTTAGGATTTTAGCCGGTTATTGGTTTTCAATAATCGGGTTTATTTTAGGTCTAAAACTGATGTATGAATCAGAAAAAGATAAATCCCATAAATCGTTAAAACTCTTTTTAGCAGTATTATTAGCGACGGCTGTCTATATTTACAATCCCTGGATGACGAACAGAATCATCCATAATTTCTTATATTTCTCAACATTTACGGTTCCTTTATCTTTTGGGCTTGCCTACAAATATTTCTTTGGGGATTCCAAAAAACCCTGGATATTGCTTGTCCTAAACGGATTACTTTTAGGTACATTCATGACGACTCCGCATACAATATTGCTGGTTGGAATAGCTCTCCTTGGGGTTTTGATAATTGCATTGATCCGCAGAAAATTTTCCAAGATTTTACTGTTTATTTTTACTGTCATTCCTATCGCTATAATTTCCGGTCTTTATTGGATTCTTCCATTTTTGTTATACAGACCTTCTCCGGACAGAGTTGAAAGCTTAACTATTTTTCAGCTGTTGGCAAGAAATACTTCTCTCTTTGAAATTCTAAAATTGCAGGGTTATTGGTGGAATTATATTTTGCCCGATTACACTCCACTTAAAGACAAAATAGGCGCAGCAATTTCAAATATTGTTTACCTTATACCCGCCGCATTATTAGTCTCAGCGACTATAGTAAATCCGAAAAAGAAGATTAATCAAATTTTAGCCATAATATCTGTTCTAGCACTTTTTCTTTCCACCTATACATTTTTATCCGGATCAATGTATGAATTTTTGATGTTTAATGAGCATACAAAATTCATAGGCTGGCTGTTTAGAGAAATAGAAAAATTCTCATATTTACTCGCATTTGCATATGCAGTTGGAGTATTTGTTGCAATTACATCCATAAAAAATAAATTGGCCACCAAATTAATCTGCCTTTTACTTATTCCGGTTTTCTTTTTTTATGGATTTTACTTAAGCGTATATGTACATCGAAATTTGGTTAAAGTTCCGATACCTCCCGATTTTTATGAAATGAACCGTGTATTTGATTTGGATAAAAGCGAATACAATGTGGCATTTTATCCGCTAGTACAGCGGACAAATTGGACAAACCATATTGATAGCGCAAACTATATAACGAATCTATCATCCTCTAAGCCTGCTTTGCCTAACGCAGAAGGAGATAGTTTCATCCGATATTTCATAGAAACAATGTTAAGCAATTCAAACATTGATCGTGTGAATATTGGAAAAGCTCTAAATACGATCGGCGTAAAGTATCTTATTATCCGCAAAGATTCAATCGGATTTGATTCGGAAAGAACGATGTCATCACTGGAAGCTCAGACTTCGCTAGAAAAAGTATGGGAGGGTAATTATCTCGCTATATACAATAATATCGAATATAAAGGCCTTTTAGAGGTTAGGAACTATAAACTTTCAACAAATTTAGGTTTGGATGTATGGGGTACACTGGATTTTGCAGACATTAACTCTCGAAATTATTTGATTGAGTACCTCGATAATCCATTTGAACCGAACCTGGATAAGGATTCTCAAATTCCAACAGCCTATTTAATTGATAGTGAAGGTCCCATGGATATTGCAATGAATTCGTTCATAAATAGCTTTGTTTTTCCAGCTGACAAAGTTAATGTTTCGGATCCGGATAGTAATTGGGCGATTGGAAGTTTGACTAACAAAACCCACGCCGAAACAGATTTATATTTCCAAAATTACGATATTCGCAATCGCCAGCTCAATTACGACCACGAGGTTATATTAACCTTAGGAGGTTTCAAGTGGCCGAAATTAAATGGGCAAGTATATAAAAGTCTGGAGTTTTCATTTATTCCTTCGCAAGGCTATAAGGTGGAGCCAAAAGATAATAAGTTAAATATCAGCTATGATGGGGAGGAAAAAGACGATGTTTGGAGTATATTTCCCAGTTCAAGGTTCAAAGTAGGGAATATTTCTTCAATTGGACTAAAAGGTAAAATAGATGCACCAGAATATTTAGAGCCACACTTTAAATTCCGTTATTATGATTCATTTGACAAGTACTTAGGAGTTCAAGTTTTTTATCCTAAGGATGGAACAATCGAAAGCGTTTTTAAAATACCCGCAGGAACAGATTCTATTGAATTCAGTATTTGGACTCGTGGAAAAGATTATGGACACACGAGTTTTCGTGTTGAAGAATTAGGCTTTTATGATCTGGGCCAGGACTATACCTATCCTGAAGTGAATACAGAGGTTAAAACTTCCTGTCGGGCTAATTGTGTTTTAATGGCGAGGCTATTAAAAAGCAATAACTATCCTTCACTTTTAGAATTTGACATAAATGGCAGTAAATATGTCGTAAATAATACCAGTCTAAATTCAAAATACATGTGGATAAAGGTTGCCGATATAGAAAATCCGTCTGAAACAGCTAACGTTAAAATTAGAAATATCGAAGGTTTTAATTCGATTGCGGTGTTAGCTATCATCGATTCCAGCTTATTAGAGCAGAAATTGGCCGAAATTAATGCATTCCTGGATAGCAATACCAAATTGACCATATATGAAGGAGGGGCAACAGTTTATCTCGACGACAACTATGAGATGAATCTTTCATCAGGAAGAAACGCTTTGGCTAACTATGTAAGGTATTCTCCCGTTAAGTACTCTTTTGAAATAACAAAATTGCCGGAAGCTGCTTATCTAATGTTTAAAAGGCCGTATAAACCTGCATGGATGCTTACATGTTCTGGCAGTCAGGCCAAACCTGCATTAAACAGCTTTTCCAATGCATGGGCGGTCAAAAACCTGGGTAATTGCACCATAGTATACTTCCCGCAGGATTTATACATGAAGGGGTTGATGATCTCTGGAATTGCCATTTCAGGCTTAATTTTGGGTATTTTGGTGCATTTCCTGCCTATTAAATACCCAAGATTCAGTGTGTCAAATTGGAGAAAGTGACAAAAAAGCCTTATTTCAAGGCGTTTTCACATATTCCCGTCTTATTGATGAGAGAGGTTAGATTGTTGACACATAGGCCTATAGGCTGTACAATGCACACATTCAATAATTAATTACTGTCAGTCTGCCCAAAAACAAGACAGACATGCAATATGCAGATGTAATAAAGGCGATTACCGTTTTAGCTGTAATGATCGGGGTTGCCATAGGAAGCACTAATTCAGTTTACGCTGCACGAGAATGCGTACAGAATTACGGTGGTGGAGAAACTTGTGTTGATAAAGATGGAGATCTTGAAGTAAATAAGAAAATCAAAAATCCTAGAACAGGAGATTTTGAAGATCATATCAAACCTTCAGGAGGATCAAATCCATACACTTTTAAGGCAAGCCAAACTATAACTTTTAGTATTGTTGTTAAAAATACTGGAGATATAAGAATTGAGAACATCAAATTAGAAGATATCTTACCTTCCTACGTTAAATATAGAAGCGGGGATGGAGATGGTAAAAACGATAATTCAAAAGTAGTTTTTGATGAGTTTGACTTAAATCCAGACGAAGAAGAGGAATTTGAATTTACTGCTAAAGTCTCAAGCGACGGAATCTTGCCAAAAGATAAACGTATCTGTCTAACCAATGTCGCAAAAGCAAAAGGTGAATTAGAAGACAGCAACGAGAAAGTAGATGATTCAGATTCAGCAGATTTCTGCGTCGAATTACCTAAAGTCTTAGGAAAAGAATCACCAAAAGTATTGCCTAGAACCGGAGGTTCAGAAGACGAAAATCGTCAGAAATTGGCGTACATGATTCTTGCAGGATCAATATCCGCAGGATTAGTCTTAGTAGGATTTGGTCTTAAAAAGATCGCCGAGACTAAGTAAATCAAAAATAGGGAGGGGAAACCCGATCTAGATTAACAAGTATTCATCCGAAAAGGGTGGCCGCAGAGAAATCTAAGCCGCCCTTTTTTAGTTTGTTAAGACTAAAAATAATCCGAAAATCATTACCGTTATGGAAATTGTTTTATGCAATAGATTTTTCAACCCAATATTTTCCTTTTTAAGATTTGGGAAAACTATCGTAATCAATATACCAATTAACAGTACGAAAATGGGTTGTATTCCCTCTGTTACCGTTTCTGAAATTACCAGAGGGGCGAGAAGCGACGCATAGTACGACGATAGATTTCCTATTACTGTTAGAACTTCCCCAACTAAGTTTAAAGAAATTATTCCAATCGGGTTTGTTTTGATGAGTGATAAGAACTGATTTCTATAATTTCTTATAAAGGTGAGAAATACTATCGAAGTTAAGATAAATCCCATATGCAGCCAAAATACTGTTTTCCAGAAAGATAAATCAATTGCAAAATACTTGAATAGAAATATGTGGCCGGCAATAAAAAATGAGGAGATTAACATTAAAAGAAATACGTTGAGCTTTAGCCTTAATGTATATATAGATTTTATGTCTAGCGACAAAGTTAAGGCTCCGGCAAGTATTAGAACAATACCCGAAAATTGGCTAAAAGTTATGTTCTCCTCCAGAAACACGTAGCCTAAAATCCCTGTAAACACAGTTAACATTAAGGCCTGTGGTGCTACGACAGAGGTCTCGTCTATATCCAGAGCATATAAATATGGAATTAACCCCAATATGTATAGCGCGCCCGCAACAGTTATTATAAGTGCCGGACGCAAATCTATGTTTATTACGGCTGGGTTAAAGACAAATATTGTTAACACCACTGGGATTCCTATTAAACTTGAAAATATCATTAATCCACCGATTTCTCTATTCTTGCAATACTTATCAAGTAAGTACTTATCGAGGTGATTTACCGTCGCCCATAATAGGGCCGCAATTATGGGAAATGTGATCCAAGCTACCATTGTTGTTTTGTTTCAACTATATACTTTCTCAAGTAACCAACGGGATTCCATGATAGCTTATATCTCCGCAGCGATTCCAGTCCTAAATCTTGTTCATGATTCAAATACTCAAAATTGTACTTTTTAAGGGCATTTGCCGTTATGTATTCAGAGTATGAGCTCGCCCCGTAGTAGTTATAGTCAGCCTTAGCAAACGATCCTAGGACGTACTGATCATGGCAGAGTTCGTTAAGTGTGAAACTAACCATATTCTGGTTCTCATATACGCTAGCAATAAGAAAGTTTATATGTAATTCTGGAGTTTCTAGAAAAGTTTTTAGTGCTTCGAATTCGGTCTCCGTAGACAGATGTCCATTGCGGTTTTTTTTCTGTTCAACCCACTTAAAGTACAGCCTGTAAATGTCATCTTTTAATGTATCGTCTATCATATCAACGACAACTCTGTGTTCTAAATTCGTTTTATCAAGTTTGTTTATATCTTTCCTTTTTGAGGAGTAGTTGTATCCAGATAAGTCAGCTAGCTCAGTAAGCGACATAATATAGTCAGAATTATCCCAATCCTCAGTTATATTCAACGCATTATCTGAATCCCTAATGTTTTTAGCAACAATTTCAGGAATTAGTTTCAAAACCTTATGGTCAGACAGTAACGTGAATACTGTCTCGGTTATCCTACTAATTCCAAGAAACGATATTTCATCTTCGCTTGTTAAAATGTTTTTTGTCTTAATGACTAAATTCCCGTTTAAATTAGAAAGCTTGCTTGGGATTTTCTCAGGTCTCCATATGTATAAATTCACGAAGGCAAAGTCACAATATGGTTTTGATTGCCTAAAAATAGCATCTACTATCGGTTTGTCGCCCAGTTCAATTTCCTTAAATGAAGGGTATTTCGGTATCCTGGACTTATTAATATCCCAAAGTTCCATATTCTCGATATTGTATACAACTGCATTCTATCTCATTAAAAGTGGTTTCATATAGTCTTGAAATATACTAATATGAAATTGTCATATGAAAATTAATTCTATTATTAAGGGAATAGGATTGGGTCTGATATTCATAGTGTTTATAATATACACCATTGGGATAGTATATATTCATATTAAGTACCCTGATAAAAGCCATTTCATATATGGTTACTACACGGATTCATATGGTATTTTAGCTGCTATAGGTGGAGTGTTAGGTATATATATATCTAATCAATGGAATGGTGTTAAAAGTGTAGTGGGACGGGCTATAACAATGTTCTCTATTGGATTGTTATTCCAGTTTCTAGGACAGGTGGGGTATGCTTGGTATCGCTATTCCTACGGCATAGAGGATCCATATCCAGCTTTCCCAGAAATTTTTTATATATTAAGTATACCCATATACATATATGGCATATGGCAGATAGCTTTGGCAGCAGGGATTAAGTTCAAACTAAAAAATCCGCTGTATAAATTGGGATCAGCCTTAGCTATCGGAGGGATGATGTTCTTATCTTACTGGTTATTTTTAAGTAATTACGATTTCACTGACGCCAACATTATAGTTATTTTTATTGAGTTTTGGTATCCCATTGGACAAGCTCTGTATGTCACTCTCGCAATTTTAGCCTTAATCCTATCCAATAAATTACTAGGTGGAGAAATGAAAAGTAAGGTTTATTTCATCTTGTTAGCTTTCATAGTTCAGTATATTGCGGATACATATTTTACGATTGAATATAATTTCGATGCTTTTTATCCAGCAGGGACGAGCGATTACTTATATGTATGTGCGTATTTTTTGATGGCCTTGGCAATATATAAATTTGGTGATCTCCCCGACAAACTACACCAGAAGAACTTAGTGAGCAAAAAGTAAATAATTATGGATCCAAATAAATACCAACAAGCGATTGTTGTTATTACAAAAGAACAAGAGAAAATCATAGGAAAGAACTTGGCACGACTGTTGATTCATGGAGTATCCAACTTGGAATTTGATCAGAACGGCAATCCTGCGCTTACTGAAAATGCTGATCCGAAAGAAGTCCTTTCTGAATTAGTCGACCAATATGCAACGCTTTTTGGCAGAGCTTCGATTGAGGTTTCCAAAGAGGCTGTCAGAAATCTTGGCGAAACTTTTTCTTCGAATGAGCTTCCGGAGAATTTGAAGTAAGAAAGTAAAGTACAGCCAAGCACAATCCTAATAAATTTCTACCAATCTCCATTTATCGAACTGGTCCCTGTGAAAATCCCATTTATTATATTTATATTTCCGCAGTAACTCTTCCACTTTGTCTTTCTGACTTTCTCCAAATTCCATAAAAATTCTGCCTTCATAATTCAAGTGATTCTGAGCCCCTTGCAGAAATCTATCTATCAATTCAAATCCATTTTGATGAGCGAAAATTGCGCCTTTCGGTTCATGCCTAATGCTTTCTCCGACCACGTCATGTTTTGAAACATACGGCGGATTTGCAACGATTAAATCGAATTTTCCGTTAATTCTATCCAAAACGTCACTTTCTATTAATTCTATTCGTTTCTGATTTATTGAATTTATATCTGCATTTTGTTTTGTCTGGGATAGAAAGTCGGGATTTATGTCCGAAAATGTGCAATTCGCATTCGGAAAATTTTTAAGGAGGGCAAGTCCAATGCACCCGGATCCGCAAAATACGTCCAATATATTTAGTCGATTTTCCTTATTAATGGAATTTATAATTTTTTCTGTCCAGAATTCGGTTTCAGGTCTTGGGATTAATGGGCGATGATTTAGGTTGATTTTTAATCCTAAAAAGTCAGTGTATCCGATTATGTAATCTAATGGATATCCGGATTTTAATAAGTTGATATCTTTTTTTAATTCTTCTGATAGTAAACTTTCATTTCCTCCGCTTAGAATTTCCTCAACTTGAATTTCCGAGAAGTGATATTTATCTTTTAATAAAAAGCGTAGATCATCTTTTTGTCTTTTGGTACTATCATGCATAGGTATGAAATTTTCCAAATCATTTTTAACTATATCAATTGCATCTGCAAGTATTATCTTTATCGCAGTTTTAACCGGGTATTCATATTATAACAGCCAGATTAATAATACAATTTCATTCTCCGATAATGAAAAAGAATTAAAGGTAACAATAGAAAGAGGTATGGGAGTGAGTGAGATTTCAGAATATTTTGTGAAAGAAGGCATTATTAAAAATCCGATTATATTGAAGGTCTATTTATTCCTCAATAAAAATAAAAAAATTGAAGCGGGATATTATCGTGTTCCCACTGAAAATTTAAATCTGATTAAATTAGTGGATTTTCTACAAGACGGAACATTCGAACGAAAACTTACTTTCATAGAAGGGTGGAGAACCGAAGAATACATTGATTATCTTCGGAAACAAATAAACGATGAGTTCGCCGATGAATTTGCAAACAGCTCATATTTGAAAGAGGGCTATATGTTTCCCGATACTTACATAATTGAGGAAGACTATCCCGCAAATTCTCTTGCTTCGTGGATGCGCAATACTTTTAATAAAAGAGTAACTCCGGATTTAATTGGCACAGCAGAATTACGAGGTTTAACTTTAGATGATGTTGTGATCATTGCCTCTATTTTAGAACGCGAAATGAATATTAAAAAGGACCGTCCAAAAGTCGCCGGCATTTTAATTAAGAGGTGGGAGAGCGGATGGCCTTTACAGGCGGATGCAACTGTCCAATACGCAAAAGGTACCAAATCAGATTGGTGGCCTCCTGTAGGCCGTGATGATTTGAGGGCAATCCAGTCGCCGTATAACACATACATAAATAAGGGTTTGCCGCCCGCTCCGATCAGTAATCCTTCGCTGGATTCGATTCAATCTGTTATTAATTATGAGAAAACTCCATACTGGTTTTACATAACCGGCAAAGATGGAATCACTCACTATGCCGAGACTCTGGAGCAGCACAATGATAATGTTGCTAAATATCTGTGATCATCTTTTAATAAAAATTTAAGATCTTTTTAATCTCCCGAGACTAATATTTAAATATGTCATTCAAAAATATTAAGTCGGCGGTAGTATTTGGCTTAGAAGCTTTTCAAATTGATATCGAGGTCAATATTGATAACAGGGGATTTCCGGGTTTTGATATTGTCGGCCTTGCCGCAAAAGAAATTAATGAATCAAAAGAACGCGTAAAAGCCGCAATAAGAAATTCAGGGTATAAATTCCCGAATAAGAAAATTATTATAAACCTAGCTCCGGCTGATTTGCCTAAGAAAGGTTCTTTATATGACGTCCCGATCGCCGTTGGAATTTTATCTGCGTGCGGGATATTAAGTGCGGATCTAAATAATTTTCTTTTTGCAGGTGAGCTTTCTCTTGATGGAGACATATGCAAAATTCCCGGTTCGACCTTAATTGCGGTTGAAGCGAGGAAAAAACAAAAAATTCTCGTTATACCCGAATCTAATTTATTTGAAGTCGGTTTTGTAAAAAGCCTAAAAATATTGGCATATAAAAATTTGGGGGACTTAATTTCGGCTTTTCAGAGCCAGGTGTTTCAGTCTAAAAAACCGGATGATTTCAAACCGAATAATCTGCCGGAAAGTAATGATTTGATCGAGAATATAAAAGGTCACGAAATTGCTAAAAGAGCACTTATGATAGCTGCCGCCGGTAGACACAACATTTGTTTAGTTGGTTCCCCTGGTTCGGGAAAAACTTTACTTGCGAGATCACTTGGAACAATTATTCCCGATATTTCTGAAAATGATTTTCTTGATGTCATGAAAATTAATTCAGTTACAGAAGAAGACTTTTCATTAAGACCTAAATTCAGATCTCCGAATCATCCTATTTCACATAAAGTTTTAATTGGAGCGGGCAGTCCGTTTTCACTTGGTGAAATAACTTTGGCACATAAAGGAATTTTATTTCTGGATGAATTTACTGAGTTTGATAATAAACTCATAAGCGCATTAAGACAGCCGTTGGAGGATAAGAAAATCCAAATTCATACCAGGGAATATCAGATTACACTACCGTGCGATTTTATGCTTGTTATTTCAGCAAATCCCTGTCCATGTGGAAACTACGGAGATCCAGATAAAAAGTGTATTTGCAGCGACCATCAAATTCAAAGGTATCTCGGTAAACTTAAGAACCCCTTAATGGATAGGGTTGATTTATTTGTTAATGTTTTTTCGGTAAGTTCCAGCGAACTTTTGTCTGACGGTAAAACAACAGAAACTTCGGGTAGCGTGAGAGATTTCATAACTCAATTAAGGGAAATTCAGAACCTGAGATGTGAGAATTTTGGGTTAGAAAGAAAATCGAATGCGGATTTTTCTCCGGAAGAAATAAAGATAATATGCAGTTTAGAAAAGAATGCGATAGAAACGATGAACTCACTTCATAAAAAATATTCGTCAAGAAGCATACTAAAATTTTGAAAGTTGCGAGAACCATAGCTGATTTGGAGAACTCGGCTGATATTAAAAATATCCATGTACTGGAAGCGATTCAGTATAAGTCCTATTTCTAAAATCTAAAACTTGTTATATCAAGCGACCAAAGCACGATTATTACTGCGAACCCGAATGCTGATAAAACTAATGTTCTAGTTAGGTCTTTTTTTACGTTTACATCATCAGTCTCAAGTTTTTTTTTGTTAATAGCTTTTTCAGAAAAAATCTTTGTCTGATTTTGTCCGGCATATTTGCCTTCTGATTCGACTTTTAACTGAGCTTTCAGTATCTCGATCTGCTGACGTAGTTTACGATCTTCCCCCTTTCGTTTGTTTTTTGACATGTTTTTTGTCGTAAAAATTAACAACGCATTTATTCACACTTAATATGTTTTGACTTAATCAACGAAACGATTATAGAATATACTCAATGACAACATCAACTACAAATAATAACGCTGAAAATTTAGATAGTCCTAATAAAGGCAGTATTTTCGAGCCTAAAGCTGCAACTGGGATTTCCGGATTTGCGCAAGTTGCAAGTGAACCGGAGAAGAAACCGGTTTCTTCTCCAATCTCGGAGGGAATAAAGCCTATGGCAAAGCCATCTGTAAAACCCAGGTCTGACGTAATACGAATGCAGTCCGCAAAAGTTCCCCCAGTCAGCAACAAAAATAAATTTGTACTTCCGGTTTTAGCTGTAGTTCTAACCGCACTTTTGGGATTTATGGCGTACAAATATATCTTTGAGAACGTCAATTTTGTAAATCCGATTCCCGGAAAAGATGATGGATCATCCGACGCAAGCGTCCCTGCCACAGAAAGCAACCGATGGGAAAATCCCCTAAATGGAATGTATTTCTCAAATGAAGATGCGGCGAAATTTAAAGATAAAAAGCCTATTGCCGTAATGGTAAATAATTATGTCGGTTCACGTCCCAGTTCCGGTTTATCGCAAGCGGATGTTGTTTATGAAGCAGTTGCCGAAGGTGGAATCACCCGAATAATGCCGATTTTCTATTCAAGAATACCCGAGATGGTCATTTCTTTAAGAT
>CAYHDM010000003.1:0-17928 GCA_964355455.1 uncultured Candidatus Saccharibacteria bacterium | reverse complement strand
TACTACTCCGGATGAATATTCAAGTATGTCTATGAATACATATCAGAAGATAAAAAAAGTGTTTGAGAATAATCTGGCAGGAATAAGTGATCTTCCAATCGAATATTTTCTTGTCAGAAAGGATTTGGAATTTATAGCTCCAGAAACAGATTTAAATCTCACCCGGAATAGTGAAATCATTAAAGTATTCGAAAACAAAAGCCTCGTGCTTTATAGAGATATAAGTGCGGCAAAAATAATTGAGGCTGAAAATGCAAACATCATATCCTTTAAATCTGTCAGTCCTGTTGAGTATAAAGTACGTGTGGCGGGGATTAAAGACGATAGTGTATTAGTATTGAATAACAGTTTCAACACTGGATGGAAAGTTTACATGGAAAAACCTAATGATTCAAATAGTACCAGCTGGTATAGTAAATTCTCTTTTTACCCGAATAGGAATAATGAGCTTTTCATTGCCACAAACACGCTACACAGCGATTATTCAAACCAATGGAACATAAACAGAAGTCAAATTATACAAAACCATTCAACGGACTTTTATAAACTGGCTGACGACAAAGAAAGCATAGAAGCCTATTTCACTATCTATTATCAGCCTCAAACTAACTTTTATATTTTCGCAGCCATAACTGTCTTTTTCGCGATTATTTATGCTACATTTATATTTGTAAAACATGATGAATAGAAATTCCCTGCCCTATATTTTCTTTTTAGTAATTTCTATTTTGTACGTCGCCTTACTGTTCTCAAAGATCCCCGAGAATAGCTTTCTATTTATGGGAGATCAGTTCTTCAGATTTTCTAGGGATGAAACATTTGCCAACGCATTTTACATCAGGAAGATGTTGAATTTCGGTGTTTTTAATGCGTGGCAGTTGACAGCCGAAGTTCCGGATGTTCTCTATTATTCATTTATCTATAAACTCGGATTTGGCCTAATCCAGGCAGAAAAAATTTTATTTACGCTGATTATTTTTATAACACTGTCATTCTCATTTGTAGGGTTCAGCAAATTATCCAAATTGTATACAAATTGTGCCGATACTAAAGTACTGCTCGCAATCACTTTCTGGTACAGCATAAATCCTTATTTGATGGTGCTTTGGCATGGAGGGGTTTATATCCTCGGGGCAAGTCTCACCTACTCCTTAGCGCCATTGATAATTTACTATTTCCACCTGTCGCTTGTAGGTTTTAGATCAATCCGCCCAAGAATTATATGCGCATTATTATTATTTGTGGCTTCATTTACTTTTTGGATGCTTGCCGCTCTTTGCATACTGCTAATTTTATACACAATCGCCATTTTGATAATAAACAGAAAAACAATCGGTACTGTTATTATAAATAGCTTAAAACTGCTTTCGGTTTATATTCCGATGTCTGCGATGATAATTTATCCGATATTTAATGAATATTTTAATAACGGATCTGACCTTAATGGAACTTTTGTCGCGACATTTGGTAATATTCAAGGAGGTCTTTTGTATCAGCTTTTAATGTGGTTCTCATGGGGTATTTATAACCTTTGGACACCCAGATCTATATATCCAGGGGTCGTAACTGATTTTTATTTTTCTCCAATATATATTGGAGCCACGACATCCATATATTTGCTACTTGGATTTTTAGTATACAAAAAGTTAGAAATTAGTAAGTGGAATAGAAAAAATTTCCTGAAATCCAATTATCTTTCCATAATATTTATTACAATATTTTTTATTTCGATTTTTTTAGCAAAAGGTCAGGAACCTCCCTTTGGGAATATATTTCTTTTCTTATACGAAAATGTTCCCTTTTTTACAGTATTTAGGAGTTCAGATCATAGATTCGGATTTCCTGCTGTATTATCATTGGCAATTGCGTTACTGATGCTAACCAAAAACTTAAAAAAAACTAGCGCATTTGCAATTACATTAGCTGTAATTACTTTTGTCCAAAATTTTATTTTTTTCAGCGGAGATCTACTGATTGGTCAAAACCTGGATGATAAATACATAGACAGAGTTGTATATATCTCCGAACCATATGAAGAACTAGCGAATTATATAAATTCCCAAAAAGACACATTTTACATTTTACCTAATCCGTCAGTTGAATATGGTGCGTTTTATTTCGATAAAAATGAAAGTCACATGGGCCAGGATATGCTTCCAAAGCTAATCAATAAGCCATTCGCGGATGTCCCTGTAACAAGCGGAATGCATATTCAGACCGGGAAAGTTCTATACGCAATAGTCGAGCAGAATACACCGCAGATGCTTAATCTTCTTCCAGTAAAATATGTTTTGCAAAGAAAAGATGTCGAATGTGAAAGCTGCGAAGCATTTTCCGAAAAAAAACTTAATGAGGTTGCAGATAAAGAATATGAGAACGAACTCTTTACACTATACAAAATTAGAGACTATACACCTCTTGTAAACAGCAATGTGGAAACCACATACAGGGAAATTAACCCAACGAATTTCGTAGTGGAGTTTGTTAACATAAAAGATGCTGTGCAAGTAAATTTCATGGAAAGTTACAATAATAATTGGAAATTGTACTTACTCCCCTACGGTGAGACTTTGTGTCAGGACAGGGTTAGGATCAATGAAACAACTTTTGAATGTCCGGTATCTACTGGCATGATTAATTTTTCGGATATAAAAGTAAAAAGCAATCCGGAACTAAAAGGCAGGGTATTTCCTGAAAATCTCACTCATATAAATAGTTGGGTCTTATCTAGTGAATCCATAGATAGAAACTATTCTCAAGATTATTACAAAAAGAATTCCGATGGTTCATATAACATTAAGCTTGCAATATTTTATGCTCCACAGAGTAATTACATTTTTGCAATTTTAATAAGCCTTGCATCCGTGGTAATATCAATGACAATAGTGTTTCTACCTGCCCCATTAATGCAAAAATTTCGTAAGTAATGGTTCAATTTATAATTTTTATCTTAATAGTGATGTTAATATCAATGATTCTTTTTGATCTTACTGGAGGAATTTTTAAATATATTGCACTGGGGATATTCACCGCATTATTCGGAATAATTCTGCTTAATTCAAATTTCTATCTAGATTTGCCTACGGCAGGTTCGATAACCTTTATCTATTTCATATTCATTATTTTTCAAGCGATTATTCCTCTACGTTTCTCCTGCTATATTATTATAGGATTAACTTCCCTATCTTTTATCCTGCACCTGATAGGTTATTCTCCCTTTGCGCAGAATCTCGTAAATCTCGCATTTTATTCAATCATCATACTAGTCATTAGGTTAACTATAAAACTGGATAACAAGACATGAACTATATTCGATTATTGAATTATTTTTTAATTATATTTATTGCAGTACAAATACTCGTACTCAGGGATTTCGCACGCAATAATAAAGTGCTAGACCCTACTGAAGCTATTATCAAATCCGAGGATTTCTTCACATTCCTAGGATTTGGAATTAAGGTTACCACTTATGACCCGAATCCGAACAACGACCCGGATAATATTGATATAAACGAATTTGAAACTACAGCTATTTTACCCCCAAACAAGGAAGGTGATGATATCTTGTTATTACGAACCTCACAGATAAATCAAAATCCGGAATTTGGGGAAATTGGAAATCTTCTATACAAAAACGTATTTATACTTTGCGATGAAGATTGGGAAAATAGCGGTTTCGTCTGCAGTAAAGAAAATTTCGTATCAGAAGATGTCACGCAAAATATTCAAATAGGCGGCAAAGACGATTTAAATATCGGCTACATTGAAAAGGATGGATTTAGATACTTTTTATTTCCAGAATTCGTTATAACAAATATATTAAGATATCCTATTTTACTAAATTTAGTTTTAAGTATTTCCGGATCTCAGCGGATTGATGAGATTGAGATATCGAATAATATAGAGGTTGGGAAACGAAATGGTATTTCCTTTTTTGGTGGAGCATTTATCTCTATTTTCTTGCTGAGTCTGACAATAATATATATTTTAAACCGCATCAACGACAAAATTGATATAAAAAAGCACTTTATTAGAGAATTAATCCCATTTATCAGTATAATTCCAGCGGCTGTTGCAACCCGGTATGCGTTAAACTCACTCCCGTATGTACAACTAGACACTGAACTCACACTAAATAACCTAATGGGATTCGATATTAACACTATTCCGAATTCATTTTGGATATTGGCTACACTGCTTTTATTATTAATTGGATCTGAATTCAACATATTCCTTTCACAATACAAAGGGAAACTCGCCGGACTTCTTTATGACCGTTTGAATATGGATATCGTCAAACTCGCTACCATTGCAGTACTTTCGTATTCATTACTACGGCTGGCACGCAATACAGAGTTTGTGCTTCCGCAAGCATTTTTGAATAGTCTTATTTTTAGCTTTTTTCTGTTTGTAATATACATAAACGCTAATGTATCAGTAAAAAATAAAAATCTAAATTTAGTTTTTAGAAAAAGAATCACAAAGTATCTTTCACCTAATACGCAGAATAATTTATTAAAAACAATATTCCTTTTTATTTTAATCATGTTTTCCGGGTTTATCTATTACTATTCACAGCCAAAAGTCTATGCTAAAAATAAAATCCTTTTTGATCCCCCGAAGGAATATTTTATAACTCCGTACAGTAAATTAATCAGACCCTATGAGGTTTATCACGAATATAACGTGGAAACTTCTGATGCGTTATTTGTGGACGATTTTATAATCAGCCACCCTAAATATAATAAAATAGATTACATATATCACGGTACACTGGATGGAAATGAATCTTTTGGATATTTAGAAGCGGAAGAAAAAAACAGTATAAAGCCGCTACTTAACGAGCAGATACTAAAAATTCTCGAGGTAAAGGAACCGACATCATACTTCAAAATTCTAAATAAAAATGACGTTGAGTCAAAAGTTGTTATTTCTGCCAAATTGAAATGCAACAACGAAATTAATTCGGATGTAAATATGGAAAAATTCAGATTATCGTACGATAAAAAAGCTGTAGTTTATACACGTAATGCACTTTACAGAAAGAGAAAATGCACTAATGGCGAGGAATACGAAGTTAATATAATCATGAACCTTAAGGATATAAGTACTTATTCATATGATGACGAGATAATAAAATTATCTTCGAACAATGAAATTATAGAAACTAAAATCCTCCCTGAAAAAACTGACATAAAGATAGTTTATCTGGATCTCAGAAAAGAAGATACTTATGTGTTTTTTCATAGTGAAAATAGTCAAAAGATGTTAATTCTTACCGATAAGGAAAATGCAAATGGTATGAAATTTGTAAAAAGCAACAATCAAATAAATTTAGGAGAGAATATTAACCTATTAAGACGGAATAGACTGATCCCAAGCGTTATCACTATAGATAGCTTAAATAAATACACTCTGATAAAGTATATTAAATAAGCCTATGTTTGATTCCATATTCTCGACATTTTGGGGGGATTCAGCGAGTTACATTTCATCTATTGATCGTGCAGTACCTGAGTCGTTAACAACACTAATAGCAGTAATTCTTAGGGATTATACTAACGGGGTTTTTATTTTTAACTTTCAAATATTTCTCGGGTTCTTTATAACATTTGCGTTCTCTTACTATGTTGGTGTCAAAACATTCGGGAATAAACTTTCAGCAATATTTTTGGCACTAATCGTAACATTCGCTCCACTTCGAATAAGGTATTCTATGGAATGGGCAGTTTTAACTTTCTGGGGATATTACCTGTTATTCTTCTATTCCATTTTCAAATTTATTAAAACTAACGGTAAAACGGCATTATTATTAGCTGGAATCTCTTTCTCTTTGGCCTTCATGGAGCAACCCTATATTGGTGTAATCCTGACTTTAGTCGCGGGAACCTCAACATTAATTTTCGTTCTAATTATGAAAAATAAAAGTTATATAAACCGTCTTTTAATTTTATATGGAATTCTGATTATATTCGGTATTCCAGGAATTAATAACGTATATAAACAAAGATATCTAAATGAAATCTATCCTGATGTTAACTTCACAATGGCTGAAAGATCCGAATCAAACAGATGGGCTTACTCCGCCAGACCGTGGAATTACCTAATTCCCGATATAAACAATCCTTTCCTCGGGGATTTTGCTGTAAAGGCTAACTACTGGATCTGGGATCATCCTCCATATTACCTAACAGAGCCATTTTTTCCAAAAGAACATACTTTATATTTAGGCGTTACATTGCTCATACTTTCAACTCTCACACTATATTTGACCTTTATAAAACGACACCGATTTTTCATTAAGCACAGAGATCAAACTATATTCTTTCTTATAATTACAATTGTGGCATTTATTTTTAGCATGCCTCCATATATCGCCTACAACGGATTCTTTTTTTATTTCCCGGGGCATCTGTTATATGAATATTTACCCCAATTTAGAGCCTATGCCCGTTTTGGGGCAGTTGTATTCACTGGAGTCGCATTATTATCAACAACATCGTTCACCTATCTACTTCAGTCAGAAACTAAGAATAAATTCAGGTTTCCGTTTTTGTCTATAATATTAATTCTCACAGCAATCGAATTTTCGACTCCATACTTTTCGGATAAAATTTCCTCTAATCCGACAGGTCCATACCTGTGGCTTTCGCGGCAAGACGGGAATTTTTCTTATTTAGAAATTCCACGGAGAATTGATTACACCGATATGATCTATAGAAAATATCATGATAAAAAAGTATTGAATCTATATCTGCAAACCCCGGAATATATAGCTGAGATAGAAAAAAATATAACGTTAGATATTGGGAATTCAAAAGATTTACTATGCAACAGATTCAGAAGTGAATTAAATGGAAATTTCATAATGTATCACGACAAGGAGGTATATAAAGAAACTGTTGTGAACGAATTTAAGAGAACTGGCAAAATTATACCTCAACTTAAAATCGGATTAGAGGAAAGCTGGGGCGAGCCGGCTTGGGGAAATCACGTTCCGAAATCCGAGGAAGATCTTCGCAAAATCGCAAACCGAAGAGAGTTACTTCAAAAACTTAGAAATGATGACCGGTTTACGGTTGTAAAAGAATTTAAGAGGGAGGAACCTGTGACAGGTGAGAATTACAATGCGAACAACCTCGATGAAGTTACGGTTTTTAGAATAAATCCGGGTTATTGTGACTAAATTGGAGGCGAAGATCTCTTCTCAACCAGTATGAGGTTATACTCACCCTGGTTTAGCTCACTTATTTCGTATAAAGGATTTTTTCTCAATATGTCCATAAGCTCATTAACTTTATTGGCTTCATTGTCAGTGTATATATAAAGATTTTTATTATAATTATCTAAATCAAATCCTGAAATTGGGATGACAGTCCCTTCCAGATTATAGAGCCCTTTTTCACCTTTGCGGACTTCATCGGAAAAATAATAAATTCCATTTAAATCTATACCTTCATCAACTTGGATCAGGGTTTGATCCATAAATCTCCTATTGTATGCGAGTTCCAGCAAAAATGCTAAATCTTCAGAATAACTATTTTTAAAATACATATAATTAGACATTCCGGCTCCGACTAGAATTAGACTGGTGAGGATAATTAGAAATACATCGATCCCTTTGCCAAAATTGAAAATTTTTGCATCCTTATTAATGAATGACATTAGGAAGATGAAAAATCCCACTATTGCCAAAACGATAAAAACGATAAACCACTTTATAGATACAAGAAGAGCCGGCTCCCATATACCTGAAATTCCGATTAACAAAGAAACTATAACAAATGAATAGTAATTCCCAACATATCTTTTGATGATTAGAAATGCCAATGAAATTGATCCGGCATAAAATACAAACGACAAAATTCTTCCTGTGTATGTGTAGTTCCCAATAATATATCTGAATAAGATTAACAATCTGGTATAAGTATCTACAACGAAATTCGACTCAAAAGCACCTGAAAAGAATTTAACTTCAAATGCGTTTAGTGGATGTGTAATAAATATTAACGGCGTTATTAACATTAATACACTAATTACTGATAAAACTATCTTTTTTACGTCACAATTTTCGGGACATAAGATTTTATTAAAAGCATCCGCAAGACCAATTTTTTTATCAATAAAGTAATGTTTGGAAACATATGCCGCAGATATGATCACAAATAGCCAGAAGAATTCAGACTTATAAGAATACATGAACCCACCGACTAAAAAGGATATTATTCCGCCCATTAAGCCAAGAGCTAATTTATCATTATTCTCGGAATATATTCTGTATAATCCGACGAGTAATAAAATCCAAAATGCCGTGAAGAAAGTAAAGGATATAAGCCCTGTCTCGGCCAGCACTTCAAGCCATAAATTATGCAATGGCAATTTCAAGTTGAGTGCGGCTCTATCAATATAGTAATAAATTTTGGCCCACTCTGTTTCTCTAAAATAAGTGTGAAATGAGTTGGCTCCGATTCCCAGAAAGGCATTTTGAATTCCGACAATTATTCCTACTTTTAGTAAAAATAAGTGGGAAAAAAATGATACCGACCTATATAAAAATGATTCTCTTATGGAATCCGCAAAAATGTATATTCCATATAAAAATAGTGTTGTGGAGGATAAAATTCCTAAATACCATGTTTGATATTGAAGTTTATACGGGAAACTAAGTTTTCGGTTTTTAAGTGTCAAAATCGCAAATACTGTTACACCGGCGATAAATCCAAGCATCGAGCTTCTTGAACTCGTTAAATACAGCGAGGCCAAAGTAAAGGACAAAATAACTAAATTGAAAACCCTATACCTTAGCGATACATTTTTTGATGACGCACTTCCTATTAATATTAGCGACAATGCTGAACAATAAGCTCCAAAATGATTTATATCCCAGAATGTAGATCCGTATCTTGTCGGATAGCCTGGAACCGGCCAGACTCCACCAATTGCGATTTGAAAATTTGTTTGTAAATATATTTGTGCAATTAAGAAAATAGCAACAGGAATAAACATTACACTGTATAGAAATACTAGATTTTTAAGCCCATTTTTTCTCGCCGACATGAAGTTTCTAATAGGAATATATGAAAATGCTACTGCAGTTTGAAATACTATTATGCTTAGGGAGCTGGTAATATCATGTGTTTGTGTAAGACTTAAAACCTGGAATACAACAAAAGAAAGTAATAATAGTAGGAATGGGTCCTTTATATATAACCTATAATTTATGAACAAATAAAATATTCCGACAAGAGCAAGTGCACTTAATATAAATTTGGACCAGATTAAATCCGGATTATAAATTGAAAACGCTTCCTTATGATTAAGCGGAATAGTAATTATAAGCAGATATATCAGGGCAAAATACCACTTGAAACTCTCTTCTCCCGATTTAAAGAAATTCTTAATATTAAAATGGCGGATATCCATACTCGGTTAGTTGATTAATTACTTCTGCCTCTCTTGGTTCCAGTTCATTTAACTTCATTCTTTCGAGTACCGTAATAGGAAGACCTGCCAGCCTTCTTTCTCTGATTCCCTGCAATTGAAACCTAATATTTTCATATTCTCCCCTTAATACATCAACCCTGGATCTTGATTTGACCAAAACCCATTCTCCTGCAGCACCGTTAATATCCAGTACAAGTGGAGCCTTAATCTTATCCTGCTCATCGATCACATCGTAATACATTCCTTCCGGAATTAAAAAGTCTCTATTTTCAGCCGGATCAGCTTCTTCTATAAGTGACAAAACTTCCTCCTGCTTAATAGCTTTTATTTTATGTTCGCTGTAAAAAAGTAAAACGGGAGGAGCAATATTTGCGTAATACAACCTACGGTCAGGATAAGTCTCTTTGGGATACATATTGTTGAATATTTTAACCAAAGCAACCTTATCTCTATTAAAATCCGGATAATAGATTCTATCCCGAATTATAACAACATAAAAAACAGAAGTTAGAAATACACCGAACAAAACAAGTGACCTTAGGTAAACAGGATTGAATTTCGCTTCAATTTTTAAATTTGCATTAAGAACGGAAATAAATCTTTCCATAAATCTTGCTGCAATTAGCGCCATAAACGGATAAATCGGTATAACATACCATTGCAACTTATCTTTTGAAACTGAGAAAAAAACTAAGACAAAAAAAGTGCTTAAAATTAAGAGAAAATATTCATTCCGGTTTTTCTTATCGATGAAAAATAAAGACGCTAATCCTAACACAAACGGAGCAACCCAAATTCTAAATGAAACTTTTATGACTTCTAAAAACCACCATAGGGGCTTTTCGTGACCTAACCCGGACAATCCCCGACCAATAATGTGATCTATTAAATATTCATCCACAAAGTCTTGCCCATGGGTCATGTATGAATATACATGCCAAGGTAAAGCTACCAATAAAGATGCAAAAATAAATGGAAGAAAAATTACAAAGGAGATTTTCTGTTTTTGGCTAAATATCAAATATAAATAATAAATTCCGATAACAGGAACCGGAATCAATCCTATAATCGATTTGGTCATTACACCTAAACCTAGGAAAATTCCAGCCAAGACTGCAAGCCATAAAGCATTTTTCTTTGCTTTCAATGCCCAGTACATGAAATATATTGTTCCGACGATAAAGAAAGTTACAGTCACATCGAGCATTCCGTTTCTTGAATAATAAAGATAATGTGCTGTGGAAATTAGAATTAAAGCGGCAAATATTCCGGTTAGTTTGTTATAAAGTTTTTCGCCGAATTTATAAATCAGCACAACTCCTGAAATTCCAAATAAGGTTGATACTATGCGGGCTCCAAATGAATTAAAGTTGGTAATTTTAAAAACTAAGGCAGTCAGCCACATATAAAGCGGAGGTTTCTCAAACCAGAATTCACTCATATCCTGCCAATGCAGGGTAAGCCAGTCTCCGCTCTCAACGATATTTCTGGCCACTTTTGCATATATTGCTTCATCCCAATCGATCAAGGTCGTACTTCCTAAATTTAACAAGAAATAAAACAGTGCGACCGGAACAATTATTAAATAAGGGGTGATTTTCCTTTCGTACCACCAAGTCAAAACATATGAGAAGTTGTAGTCTTTGGTAAAATTTATGAATACATATCCCATTGCGAGAAATAAAGTGAGCCAGTAAAACTCAATGTTATATGAATAGAAAAGCCCTCCGGTAAAAAGCGCAAAGACGCTTCCGAGAAGTCCAATACCTAAATACTTTAAGCTTGAGTCTTTCGCTTTAAATATGGATGTAATAAGCGATGCAACGATTAAAATTGCAAAAAGACCATATGTGACAATCCCAAGACCTCCGGTTTCGCCGAGAACTTCTCCCCAAATACTGTGCGGAGGAACTTTCATGTCTTTTAGTAAAGGTTCGCGGTCAAAGTAGTCTGTTGCTGTTTCAGTTTTTCGGAATGCCGGGTCAAATCCTCCATATCCGGAACCTATTATCATGTTATTGAAAAATACTTCGGTAGCACCCTCCAGAAGCATTATGTGAGTATCAGTTGAATCAAGCCGGTAGTGCATATAACTTGCGACTTTATCGCGAATCGAAATACCTTTATAGGTTGTGAATCCGATAGTGCCGGCTACCCCCAGCAGTATCACCAGAAAAGAAATGGCCAGAGGTTTTCTTAAGTGATTCCAGTAATAAATTATTAGGGATAATATCATTCCGATTGAAAGACCGATCCAGGCGCTTCTTGATTGTGTCATAAAAAGCAACCAGCCTAAGAAACCTAGTCCCATAAATGAAACAATTTTTAATTTGAATTTTTTAGCGGCGAATATATAGGCAAATAATATTGGGATAATCGTAATAAGAAATCCACCATAATGATTTACATCCCAGAAGGTTGAACCGAGACGTGGAGTATATCCGGGAACAACCCAGACTCCTCCAATTGATTTACGACAGCATAAACGCAGATAATATTGGATAAGAGCGAAAATTCCTGTGAACCCGGCAATTGCCAAGTAAATATATAAAACCTTTTCGTAAAAAGTTTCGCCGTAAGTGACGATCAGATGCCTGTATAGAATATAAAAAGCAATAATAATAGAATAAAAGGCAAACAGCGAAAGGCTATAATCCTGAAGCTCGGATTTAAAAATTGATAATCCCCTTATCATCCATATAGTTATCATCAGAATCAAAAACGGATCTGATTTAACAAAATTTACAGCTTTATTGCTAAATTTGCCCCATCCGTTATTTTTAATCCACATAATCAGCTTAATAAAACCGGTTAAGGCTACAGCTATAATCGCGACTCTAGCCGGGAGTAAATCCCACACGATAAAGCTGAACAATTCTTTATGCATCAGCGGAACAAAGGCGAGAATGTAGAAGAAACCCCATTTGAGGCTACGAAAGGATAAATATACCCCGACAAGAAAAGTTATGATAACAATGGCTAAATCAATTTCATAAGAAATCATAGGTATAGTAATTTCCGATAAACGTCTATAGTCTGCCTTGCCGTGTTTCTCCAGCTATACTGCGACTTTATTTCGCTCTGAATATTTTGCAGATTTTTAGGTTCGAATACTGCTTTTAGTATAGCATTTTTGATACTTTCAACATCGTCAGGTTCACAGTAATACGCGGAATCTTTGAGGTATTCCTTTGTCCTCTCGCCGGTTGCAACTATATTCATACCTGAAAGAGCTGCCTCAAGTGTTACTAAACCTGTTGTTTCAAACCAGCTAGGATGAACATAAATTCCGTCATGCGACATGGCTGATGCAACAATGTTTTGAGGCAGTGCTCCTGTGTAAATAATTTGTGAATTATTTGATATAGCTTTATTAAATCTTGTGACGTATTCGAAACTATTTTTTGTCATGGCCCCAATGAAGACTAAGTAGTGGTCTTCAAGTTGTCCGTTTTTTTGGATTTCGTTAAACGATCTGATTAAAGCTAATTGATTTTTTCTCGGCTCAACTCTTCCGACAGACAATATTATCGGATGGCTTGAGATATCTATTTTAAATTTATCTTCTATCAATTGATTAAATTTACTTTTATCTGAATTCCCGAAGACTTCCAGATCAACCCCATTGACTATTTTTTTCCATTTAAATTTTTCGGCTTTGAAATCGGTGCTAATATCTTTAGCTTCTATTTCTGTTTGAACTAGTACAATATCAGATATTCTTAAGATATCCTTTTGCTCGTTTCTGATTCCGATTAAAACCTGTTTTATAGTCGGTCTTATTTTTTGGAAATTGAAAAGGCTTCTGTAAATATTCTTTCCGACATCCCGAGCCGCTTGAGATGAAAAGAAGAAATTGTAAATTCTTCTAATATCATAGGCCGCCTTTTTCTCGTACTTTAGAACCTCTTTTTCGGAATGGTGGATTGCGGATAAAACAACCTTTTTTTTGAATTTCTTGGCCCAGTTAGCCTGCATATAAGTCTCCGGAATCCAATCGAGGTTGAAGAGATGGACAATATCATATTCTTTAATATTTTTAGGTTCGGTTTCAGTTTTTATTTCTATTTTTATACTGGGATCAATCTCCTCAATAGCGGCCTTTGTATGTTCCATCTGAGCTGTATCTCCGCCTCTTGGATTGTATAAGTCCGCACGTGATTGAAATAAGACTTTCATTTGTTATGAATTATATAAATTACTATACGCTTGCCAGAACTTTTGTATAGAAAAGTTATTCGCCCGGGAGATCTCTCTTTGCTGAATATCCTTAATATTATCGAAATTCGATGTTAATTCTAGTATCTTATTTTTCAAATCCTCATCACTCCCCTTTTTAAAATACAAAATGGATCCTCCACCTACATCTTTTAAAACGTCTAAATCGGAGGCCACGGTAGGTATACCAACTGACATAGCTTCAACTAATGCAATCCCAAAACCTTCTGCATATGACGGGAAAGCGAAACAGTCAAACGAGCTCAAAATTTTACTTTTTTCCGATTCAGCGAAATTCCCTAAAAAATGAACTTTGTCCTGTAAATTATATTCCCGAACTCTAAGCTGGATATCATTTTTTAAAATTCCGTCACCCGCAAGTACTAAAACAAAATCACTTTTACGACTATTGTCCAATTTTCTAAAAGCTTCAAGCAAAATTTTATGCCCTTTTTCTTTCGTAAATCTTGCGATATTACCAATTACAAACTGATTTTCATTTATATTTAGTTTCTGTCTTATTTGATTGCGGCCATCAATATCGTACTTAAACTGCTCAAGGTGAATCCCATTAGGAATAACTCTGATTTTTCGGGTATTAATAAACTCTTTTTTAACTCTAATTTTCTTTACGGATTCCGTTAGGGCTATAACATCGGTCGCGAAAAAATTGCCGACAATAAAATTTACTATCGTATTTATAAATAACGCGGGATATTTTTTTATAGCCGGATATCTCCACTGCGTGAAAGATGTATGTACATGGTAAATTCTTTTCGGACATTTTGCCATCCATCCTCCAAATGTTGCGAGTGAACCGGTTAGTAATTCGTGTGAGTGAATAACATCAATCTTCTCATTAGTAACTATTTTTTTAATTTTTAGCGAATACAAAAAATCAGCTTCGAATCTGGGACAAATATTAAAATGTTTTTTTGCTCCTGCTTCAAGATAATCTTTAACTAAGGGACCATTTGGACATGCGACAAAAATTTCAAATTCTTTAGAGAGACCGGAAATAATATCAAGAATATGTTTCTCAACTCCGCCGAATTGCGCTGAATGGTAACAAAGAAGTATTTTTTTCATTTTTTATTAAACCAGGAATCTATTAATTTAATCTGTTTCTCCACTTTTCCATCCCAGCTATTTTCTCTCGCCATTTTTTTACGGATATTTTGCTTCTCGATACTATCTTCTTTATAAGCACGTTCTATCATATTAATAAATTCCTCATCAGTTTTAGCAATATATCCATCGGGGTCAAATCCATTATATGCCGGCATATTTGTCACTACAGTCGGCAAACCCGCCGCCAAGCCTTCAAAATACTTGACCGGAAAGCATCCGCCAACAGTGTAGTCGTTTAAGTTATACGGGATAAAAAAAACATCAAAATGGTTAAAGTACATGGGAATTTCGGCCCATGGTTTTAACCCTAAAAAATGCGCATTCGGCATTCTCTTAAGTTTTGTAAGATCAAGGTCTGGATCAGACACTTTCTCAGGACCTATTAACACAAAACTAAAATTAGGAAGCTGTTTTGCGCATTTTTCAATTAAGGGAATATTATTTTTATATGTATCGATCGCACCTGTAAATCCGACACGAGGCCTTTCTATATTTTTTAAATCTTCTGGCTCGGGTAATGTGTTTCTTAGATAATCAAATTTTTCGGTAGCCGCAGCATTTGGGAGGTAAAAAACTTCGTCTCTCCATTTTTTAAATTTTGTAACAAGCCCAGGAGCACTTGCGAACACTAAATCAGCTTTTTCCGCTAACCATTTTTCACGATGCAAAACCCAACTAACACCGGCTAAACCTTTTTGATTTAGTCTAATCTTTAACTCATCATCTATATACTGAATCCAGGAAATTACAGATGGATTAACCCTTTTTCTTTGGGAGTATTCAGGGAACGCTGTGTACTCATCGACAACATCGTATAGCATTAGGTCATAGCCAATTTTTTTCATGAAATTTTCCAGATCGGGAAAATCAAAATGATATATCCATAAAATTTCCTTGGCCTTTTCTTTTCTTAATTGTTTTTTCAAAATTCCGTTCAGCACCCTAGAATGGAAAAAAGTATTCAGTATTGAAATTGGCCAAAAATTAAACAAGTTTATCGGGCGATATACTATTAAATTCTCGTTTTTTTTCTCACCGAAAATAAATTTATAATTCCTAAAAATATTTTTTAGTGCCTTAAATCGTAGAGGTGGATCAATAAACACAACTTTATGACCCCGTTCAGCCAACCGCGTCGCTATATGCCATTTATTTGTTTTAAGTTCGAAATCAAATGGCTGATTGGAAAGTATAATAAACTGATATTTCATATTTGCATGCAAAACACTTAATCTAAACTTGTATTCTTCGTTGTATATATATAATAGTAGTCTACTCCAGCAATTTTAATTGTGGTGTTGAGCTTTTGCAGTTTGTTGCTCTCCTCATAAAATTTATTGCGCTCAGGCCGGAATACCGGTAGAACAAAATACTCAGCGGCATTTCTTTCCTCTTCGTGCTTTATATTTAGGACTTCGAACTTTGCAAAAGGACGCAAATAGTCAAAATCCGCAATAGCAATTTTTATAGGTTTCTCCCGATCTTTCTGCCTTTCATTAAAATAATTTGCAACCTCGTTATAACCGACTAGCCACTTTGGCTCGATGATATAACGGCCACCTTCAACTCCCCCAATTAAAGGACTGTAGTATGCAAGATAATTTGGATGAATTCCATAAAATAGAAGACCTCTCATAATTATTATGCCGGCGACAAAAAATATAAAAATTCTTTTATTTAAAATTTCAGAAATGACCCATGCCGAAAAAACCGCCAATGGAAAAACAACCGGGAGTGAATATCTGTCCAGCTTCTTCGAAACAATAGTGATCATTAATATATAAAAAAATAGGAATATGGATAATATGATCATTAAGTCAATTGTTTTATCTTTGAAAATTTTATTTCGGTTTCTAAATAATAAATATATTGATGCAAATAGCGGTAAGAATAAGATAATTGAATATCTTCCGGCTAAAACTATTGGGTAAAACGCCGGGCCCGGATCCGAGGTTACCCGGCCGAACCAGATATGCTCATGACCTTCTTCGATCGCTATACCCTGAACTCCTTCAAACAAATACAGTCTTAAAGATTCAATTGGTTGAACCCACATTGCCGGCCAAAAAACAAAAAAAGTGACAATAGAAAAGGCAAAAACAGTTAGCGCCTTATATATAATTGATCTGTTTTTTGTTCGCAAAAAATAGATTCCTGCAATCAGCGTAAAAAATGGGAATAAAAATAATGCCGAACTCTTTGTTAGAAAAGCGAGTCCGGCAAAGATTCCTGCAAAAACACCATTGGACACAATCAGTTTTTTTCCATTGCTAAAAATATAATTATAAAAGTACAAAACGGAAATGAACATGAAAAGAGAAATCATTGCATCTGTATGCAAAGCACGCGATAAGGCTAAATAAAATGGCTCTAGCACAACTAACAAAATTGTAAGAAGAGCTAATTTAACTCCAATGATTTTTTTAAGTTGTCTGTACGCAATAGCCAATAAGACCGAAGTCAAAAATACAACAACCAGCATCTGAATCTGATTATTCACCAAAAACTCAGTTTGAGGATCTACATAAGTGTAATAGCCAAGCTTTAATAAGCTGGAATATATTTTAATCGCTATAAATTGGCACCATAAGAGCGGAACACCCGGATGGTATGTGACAGCTGTTCCGGCGAAATCCAGGGATGTTAGTGCTGAGCCGAAAGCATAACCTCGTTCTTTCCAGTGAAATGCATCATTATTTATGAAGTCGTACCCCAAGTCAGGCAGCCTGTATATGAATGATGCCAGGAATATATATATTTCCGCGGGAATGCGTTGTAGAAGAGTTAAAAACCGCTTACAGAGCCTTTTTATATACATATATTATTGGGCCTTTTCTAAAGAAGTTACCTATAGTTTCTATAAGCACTATTTTATCATTATTTTCGATTGGGGTTTGGGTAAGGACTACATCGCTTTCGTTGATTTCGAGCATGTTTTTGATTTTTTTCATATTCAGGTTATTCATGACATCCGCCTCAGATAGATCCTGACCTTTGATATATGTCTGACTATTTTGCTCTTTTGAATTCTCATAATATTTAAGAGCTATATTTCTAGTATCTTCCCTTAAGAAAATTAAAGAATTGTAAATCGATAAAGTGAATAAAAGCGCCAAGATTAAAAGCAATACTAAC
>CAYHDM010000002.1:0-18141 GCA_964355455.1 uncultured Candidatus Saccharibacteria bacterium | reverse complement strand
AAGGTGGAATCACCCGCATAATGCCGATTTTTTATTCAAGAATACCCGAGATGGTCATCTCATTAAGATCAGCGAGATACTACTTCGTAGAGTTGGCTTCACCTTACAGTCCCCATTATTTGCACTGGGGAGCCGCCCATGTTCCGCCCTGTCAGACAGCCGGAACTTGTGCAAAAGATACAGAGCCTGATGTAGATGCCTATTCCCGTATTGTTCAATTAGGACTTCCGAATTTAGATGCGGGAAACTATGCTTGCCAAAACGATGCGCCTGAATGCGCTTTCGGCCGTGATTCAAAGAGGTTAGCCGCAGGTTTAGCCCTTGAGCACACTGCATTTGCAAGGCTTGAAAAAGTTTACGAAAAGGCAAAAGAAATTCGTCCTCAGGAAAGCTGGCATAAATTTACACCAATGACGCTCGTGTGGAAATTTAAAGATGGCGCCCCGCTTGAAGAAAGAGGAGCTATCGGCACTGCTACTCCAATTACATATAATTATTGGGATACAATGGCAGGTTTCAATGTTAGATGGGATTACGATAAAGAAAAGAATGAATATTCGAGATCTCAGGGAGATGTGAAACAAATAGATTATGCCAATAACCAGGAGTTAAGAGCCAAATCCATAATAGTCAGATTCACAAAAGAAACACCTGTCGGAGATAAGAAAAATCATTTATATCAAGGAATCGTAGGTTCAGGAGACGCTTTAATATTCCAGGATGGAAAAGTTATTCAGGCAAAATGGAATCGTGCAACACACGAAGAATTAGATAAGTATACCGATTTAAGCGGGAATGAGGTACAATTTGTGCGCGGACAGATTTGGGTTCAATTAATTCCGATTGGAAACAAAGTAAATTACCAATCCACCGCGCCTGCCACAACAACCGGAGGGAATTAATATTATGTTCTTGCACGATATAATAACATCAGACGTCAGAGTAAAAATTTTAGTAGAATTATTCTCTGAAACCCAGAAGCATCTTTACGTAAGGGAATTAACCAGGAGAGTAGGCACTGAAATTAATGCTGTCCGTAGAGAATTAAAGCGCCTTACTCAAGCCGGTATCATCAAGAAAGAAAAACGAGGAAACCGCCTTTACTATTTAGTCCGCAAAGATTATCCCCTTTATTATGAACTTGTCGCAATGGTAGCGAAAGAAGTCGGAGTCGGAAAGGGAATATTGTCTAAAGCGAATGCGTTGGGTAAGATCCGCCTAGTTTTACTATCAACTGAATTTGCGGAAGGCCGTGAGTCAGAGAAAACCGAACTCGACCTTTTAGTGGTCGGAACCGCAAATCTTGAATTATTAGACGAAATTGTAAAACAGGGGCAACTTGAGTCGAAACGCGATATAAATTACACCGTTTTGGGTGAAGAAGAATTTGAGTATCTAAAAGGGCGCCGCGATACTTTTCTTCTTGCATTTTTAATAGCACCAACTATAGTGCTTTTAGGAGATACGTCTAAGTATCTCGCTTTTCATTAATTGAAAATATGTTTAAAGAATTTCTTTCAAATCCCAGATATGTTTTACTGGTAGTTTTATCATTAACGATTTTTACGTTAATGGTGGATCTTCCCCGTGCAAACATAAATATCGATTACAATTTAGAAACTTCTCCCTTAGCTAAAATTTTGCCGGGTTCATTTACGCAGGGGAAAAGTATAAAAGTTAATCGTGAAATAGGCGGATATTCATTAAGCCTATTCGGCGGAAGGTATCGCCGTGATCTTGAAGTCAAACAGGGCCTTGATATTGCAGGTGGGGTAAGTGTCTTATTAAACGCCGATATGTCGGGGGTTCCTGACGTTGATCGTAAAGCCGCATTAAATTCACTTAAAGATGTAATAGAAAGGCGTGTAAATTTACTTGGAATATCCGAAGCCAATGTTCAAACCTCTCAAACCAGGCAAAATTACAGAGTTATTGTTGAACTCGCCGGGACTTTTGATACACAGCAGGCATTAGAAACAATCGGTCAGGTTGCGCAATTAGAATTTAGAACCCAGGGGGACCCTCAGGAAATAGAAGTCCCGAATCAGGAGGATCCAAAAGGCGAACCTCAAAAAGTAACGGTTCCTCAATATAACAAGACAGATTTGACGGGAGCCGATCTTCGAAAAGCCGAAGTAGTTTTTGGTCAGGCATCATCAGGTGGAACTACCAACACGCCCCAAATCCAGCTTCAATTTAATAATGATGGAACGAGAAAATTCCGTGAGCTGACTCAAAGCAATATCGGCAAACAGCTCGCCATCTATTTAGATGAAGAAATTTTAATAGCTCCTACAGTTGAGTCTGCCATAACAGACGGAGTTGCGGTCATTACCGGCCAATTTAGTGTAGACGAAGCGAAAGCGATAACCGCCCAATTGAACGCCGGAGCTTTGCCGGTGCCGGTTACCATTTTAGAACAGAGGACAATTGGTCCGACTTTAGGTCAGGAATCAGTAAATCGAAGCATTTTCGCCGGGGCGATAGGATTATTACTGGTTATCAGTTTCATGATTTTCTACTATGGACGCCTTGGATTTTTAGCCAGTGTAGCCTTAGTCGTATACGGATTATTAACTTTAGCCTTATACAAATTGATACCGGTTGTTTTAACATTACCCGGACTCGCAGGTTTCATACTTTCAATCGGAATGGCAGTCGATGCGAATATCTTAATATTTGAACGTATTAAAGAGGAATTACGCCTGGATAAGCCTTTCAGTCTTGCTTTAGAAAACGGTTTCGGCAGATCTTGGGATTCCATAAGGGACGCGAATTTTGCGACTTTGATGACCGCATTTATACTTTTCAATCCGTTTGAATGGGGATTTCTACCGACTTCCGGTCCGGTTCGCGGATTCGCCCTGACTTTGGCATTAGGTATATTTATCAGCCTTTTTACGGGAGTATTCATAACCAGAAACTTAGTGCGTGTTTTTTACACTAAAAGGAGTAAATCCATATGATTAATTTTATGAAATTTAATTGGCTTTATTTCGGCCTTTCAGGAGGATTGGTTTTGGTTTCCATATTATCCCTATCAATTTGGCGAGTCAGGCCTTCTATAGATTTTATCGGAGGAGCGCTTCTTGAGGTCAAATTTTCAGACGGAGGCGAGGTTGCCCAAATCCAAAACGCCGTAGGTTCGGTAGACGGAGTGGATTTATATTCGGTCGTTTATTCCGGTGACAGCAGCAGCTTTATATTAAGAACAAATTCAATTAATGAAGCGAAAAAGAACGAAATAATTTCGAATCTGAATCTAAACATTTCCGAAACAGAAGAAATAAGATTTGAAACTGTCGGTCCGACATTAGGAAAAGAGCTTTTAATAAAAACTTTGGTCGCGATGATTATAGCTTCGGTTTTGATAATGCTTTATGTAACCTATCAATTCAAAGATAGAATCTACGGACTCGCCGCGATTTTAGCGATGTTCCACGATACTCTGATTTTAATCGGAGCTTTTTCACTATTCGGACATTTTCTAAATGTTGAGATCGACACTTTATTCGTCACAGCTGTCCTTACAACTTTAAGTTTCAGCGTCCATGATACGATCGTGGTTTTTGACCGGATCCGCGAGACCTTAAAGCAATTTCCCGGTGCAAAATTTGTTGATGTGATAAATAAAGCGATAACTGAAACTTTGCAAAGGTCACTGAATAATTCAATGACAATAATTTTTATGTTAACGGCCTTAGCCTTGCTTGGAGGAATAACAATCAAATGGTTCGTAGTAGCATTACTTATCGGTACTGTTTTGGGGACATATTCATCCCCATTCGTTGCGGTGCCAATTTTGCTAATATTAATGAAGAAGATAAGAAAGCAGTAATTATTTAGGGAATTTATGATTTCGTACATATTCATTATCCTTGTATCCTTTTTTATAACGTTTCTGGTATCTTTCCCCTTTATCGGATTTTTGTATAAATTTAATATAAGACGTGTTTCTAAGGCTGAACTGGACGCAATATTGCCCGGAAAGCAGGTGAAATTTGGAACACCTATTATGGGCGGAGCAGTAATCGTTTTTACTATCCTGGTTTTATCCACTTTACTGCTTAGGGAGTGGGAATATTATCCGGCAATTATATTAATAACAATTTTAGGGGCAATATTTGGAGCAATTGATGAGTATACAAATACACTTGGAAGGACATTCAAAGCAATAAGACTTAGTATCGGATCTGGAGGTTTCAGCCTATTTCCAGTTTCTGGTCCGCTTGCCCTGATTAAGAAAATCCTATTGACTCCATGGAAAGCTTTCGAAGAAGCCATAAGGGTTATGGGAAGCGAGCAAAGGGGCATGAAGGCGCACTATAAATTTTTGATGCAAATGGTTCTGGCTGCAATTCCGGTAACTTACCTTGTCTTGAATCAAAACGGTACGACTATTACCTTCCCAATCTATGGGACCTTTAACATTGGATTTCTCTATATCCCATTAATTGTGATTTACTTTCTTGGATTTCTTAATGCTTTTGGGATTACCGACGGGTTAGACGGTCTATCAGCCGGAACCCACAGCATAGCTTTTGCATTATACGGAATACTAGCCGCTTATTTAGGATACGAAGAGGTCGCATATCTGGCCTTTATTTTATTGGGAGCTGAACTGGCATTTTTGTATTTCAATATATTCCCGGCCCGTATGGAGATGTCCGATGTGGGAACGATGCCAATAGGTCTCATTTTTGCCTTGATCCCCTTGCTTCTACATAGGGAGTTTTCGGTTTTGTTTATCGGAGCGATTTTTATAATAGAGATTCTTTCCAGTGTTTCACAGCAGTGGTCAGTTAAATTGACCGGAAAGCGGATCTTTCTGGTTGCGCCAATTCATCATCATTTTGAAAAATTAGGGTGGCCGGAGACCAAGGTTACACAAAGGTTCTGGCTTTTCACCCTAATTACTGGGTTAATCGGCCTCGCTCTCGCAGTTTTGTGATTTATTGAGGCTTGACAGAATCGCTCTATGTTGATATATTTTCGTTCGCGTAAGGTAGCACTGACGTAGGTAAAAGACAAACAATAAAATAGCGAGCGGGAGATGTGTATCTCGCTCTGTTTTTTATGTGTGTGAGTGCCCCTTGAACGCCCATGTTCGGGCTCAACAAAAGTGAAGGGAATGTCAATAAAGGTTGCTCTTTTACGGCATTTTTCAATCAAAAAAAAGTATTTAGGTGCTACCAAATTAAATATTAATGAGAATATCCTTCTCTAAACCAAACGTAGAATTCCCCCTGCCAAATCCAATTACAATACAGCTCGATTCCTTCAACTGGTTAATCAGAGAAGGTATAGATGAAACCCTCCGGGAAGTTGGAGAAATCCATGACACAACCGGAAGAGGTTGGGCTCTCTCCTTTAGTAATCCTAGAGTCGATAAGCCGAATCGAACAGTCGAAGATGCCAATCGAATGGGATTATCATACGATTCACCCTGGTATATAACCGCAACCCTAGCCAAAGTCGGAACTAAAATAGAAAGAAGGGAAGAAATCTACATGGGAGATTTCCCAATAATGACTGACGATGGAGTTTTCGTTGTAAATGGAGTTCCGAAAGTTGTTATTAACCAGCTTGCCCGTGCGCAAGGTGTATTTTTTGATGTTGAAGATGATCCGTCCGGGGCAATTCTTCCGAGTGCGAAAATTTTGCCTAAAACCGGTGCTTGGATTGATATTGAAACAAACAAACATGGTGTTATAAGCGTAAGAATCGATAGAAAGAGAAAATTCCCTATAACTACACTTCTTAGGATATTCGGACTTGAAACCAACGAAGAAATATTAAAAGCATTTGAAAAAGATGTTACTGATCCAATGGATTCAATGATTACAAAGACTTTGGACAAGGATCCATCTACAAGCCATAATGAAGCCATTTTACAGATATACAAAAATATGAGACCGGGAGAGCCCGCGGTTTTAGAAGGGGCTCAGGCTTTGATCGACAACATGTTTTTTAATTCAAAGAGATATTCTTTGGGAGACGTTGGGAGATTTAAGGTTAACAAAAAGCTGAATTTAGACATTCCGAATGAAGAAAAATTCTGGGGATTACAGCAAAGAGATTTGGTTGAAATCATAAAATATGTAATCCATCTCGGACAAGGAGATGAAGGTTATCATAAAGATGATATAGATAATTTGGCTAACAGAAGAATCAGATCAGTCGGAGAATTATTGCAGTCAGAAATGCGATATGGATTTTACCAGCTCGAAAGGCTTGCACGTGAAAAAATGGCACTTCAGCCGAGAGAAAAACTGCCTGCACCAACGGCATTAATTTCACCGAGGCCGGTTTCTGCAAGAATAATTTCATTTTTATCATCCGGACAATTAGCTCAACTTTTGGGTGAGTTTAATCCACTTGATTCACTGGATCATAAAAGAAGACTTTCTGTTATGGGTAAAGGAGGACTTACACGTGAAAGAGCCAGCTATTTTGTTCGCGATGCTCATCCTAGCCACTATGGGAAAATCGACGTTATTCGAAGTCCTGAAGGAGGAAATATAGGTCTTGTCACCTACTTAGCTTTATATGCGCGCGTAAATAAATTTGGATTCATCGAAACTCCTTATGCAAAACTTGAGAAATCAAAAAACGGAAAGGTAAAAGTAACTGAACAGGTTGATTATTTAGCCGCATATGACGAAGATAATTTTGCGGTTGCAGGTGGAGATATCGAAATCGATGACAAAAGATTTATTGTTGCTGACAAAATTCCTATGCGAAAAGCAGGAGAATTTTATATCGCCGATGCCAAAGACGCTGACTATATAGAAATTGCTCCACAGCAAATCCTTGGGGTTTCGACAGCACTTATTCCGTTTATTGCTAATGATGACGTTGCCCGCGCTTTAATTACTGCCCAGCAATCATCTCAGGCGGTTCCGCTTGTTAAACCTGAAGAGCCGATTATCGGTACAGGTATTGAAGAATATATTGCCAATAGTGCCGGTCTTACGATTCGTGCTGACGCGGCGGGTGTTATCGAATATGCTGATGCTGCCCGAATAGTTTTATCCACAAAAAAACAAAAATACGAATACGAACTCATAAATTTCGTTCAATCTAACATGGACTCCTGTTACACACAGGTTCCGACCGTCAAAACCGGAGATAAGGTTAAAAAAGGTGACCTATTAGCTGAAGGTCCTTCATCCAGAAATGGGGAACTTGCTCTCGGAACCAACCTTAGAGTTGCATACATGAGCTACAAAGGATTCAACTTTGAAGATGCTTTCATCCTTTCGGATAGGGTTGTTAAAGAGGATCTTTTATCTTCCATAAATATTTCCGACTACACGTTACAGGTAATGGAAACCAAATTAGGTCCTGAACTTTTAACAAATGATATTCCTAATGTCTCTGAAGATTCATTGAGGAATTTAAGTACAGACGGAATTGTTGCAATCGGATCGCAGGTAAAAGCCGGAGACATTTTAGTCGGTAAAATTGCGCCGAAAGGCCAATCCGAACTTTCAGCTGAAGAAAGATTATTGAGAGCCGTTTTCGGAGAAAAAATCCAGGAAGTTCGGGATAATTCCTTAAGATTACAGCATGGAAGATCCGGTGTCGTAATCGAGGTAAGCGTTTTGACTCCAAAAGATAAAGAACAAATGTCAAAGGGAGTTTTACAGGAAGTTAATGTCAAAGTTGCTGAATACCGAAGAATAACGACAGGAGACAAGCTTTCAAACCGCCATGGCCAAAAGGGAGTTATCGCGAAAATCGTTCCAGAAGAAGACATGCCGCATTTGGCGGATGGAACTACGGTCGACGTTATCATTTCCCCTGCATCCATATTAGGTCGTATGAATATAGGAAATATTCTTGAGTCACACCTAGGATGGGCCGGATACAAGACCGGAAATAAATATGCTATTAATCCGTTTACAAAAGTTTCAAGAGAGATCATTGCGAATGAGCTTAAGAAGGCTGGTCTTCCCGAACACGGAAAGACAGTTTTATACGATGGAACAAATGGAGAACCTTTTGATCAGGAAGTAGCTGTCGGTACAATTTATATCTACAAATTGCATCATATGGCTGAAGAAAAGATTCATGCCAGATCAACCGGTCCGTATTCACTTATCACACAACAGCCTCTTGGAGGTAAAGCTCAGCTAGGCGGTCAAAGATTTGGAGAAATGGAAGTCTGGGCACTTGAAGCATACGGCGCGGCTGAACTTCTTCACGAAATGTTAACTATAAAATCAGATGATATTAAGGGAAGATATGTTGCATTCCAGTCAATTATAAAAGGATTGCCGATTCCCGATTCACATGTTCCGGAATCATTCAAACTTCTGGTTAGACAGCTTAACGGCTTAGTTCTAGCGATAACTCCAATCGGAACCGGCGGAAATAAAAAACACATTAATGCCGATATAGAAGCCTTAATTGACGAAGAAGCGGTCGAGATTGTACCAGAAGAAATCGATGCAATAGCTGATGACAATGACGATGATAAAGACAACAAAAAGGAAGTAGTAGCTAGTCCGGACGAAAAGTCCGATATAAAGGAATAAAATAGACGCATACTTACGTATGCTACTAATTTTTCCCCAAAGAAAAAATTATGGTAGATCTTAATCAACTACGCGATATAGACGCATTGAAAATATCCTTGGCCTCCCCCGAAGAAGTTTTAAGCTGGTCATATGGAGAGGTTACCAAACCTGAAACAATTAATTACAGAACATTCAAACCTGAAAAAGACGGTTTATTCTGTGAAAAAATATTCGGTCCTGTCAAAGATTACGAATGTTATTGTGGAAAATACAAGAGAATCCGATATAAAGGCGTTGTTTGTGATCGATGCGGAGTTCAGGTCACAACTTCAAAAGTTAGAAGAGAAAGAATGGGACACATTGAATTGGCATCTCCAGTTGCCCATGTATGGTTTTTCAAGAATATTCCGTCAGTTTTGGCAACATTGCTTGGAATTGCTCCCAGAAGCCTAGAACTTGTAATTTATTTCTCCTCTTTTGTTGTAACGGATATCGATTATGATTCAAAGAAAAATGTACTGGACAGGATAGACGAAGAAATTATAAAAGGCAGAGATGTCGAAAAGGAAAATATAGAAAATGAAATTAAGACACTATCAGAGGAAGCCGAAAAGAAAGTAAAATCTTTATCACCTGAGCCCGAAGATAAATGGGAAAAAGAAATTGTCGCGAAAGCAAAAACTATTCGTCAAAAAGCCAATGACAAAATTGAAGAAATTAGATCAAAAGAAGCTTCAAGAATTGAAAAAGCTGAATTTGAAGTAAGAAAAATGTTTAAGAAACTTCAGGAAGTCGAACTATATACGGTAATGAATGACCGTGAATATATCGAACTCGAAGAATACCTCGATGAATTTTGCGAAGCTAAAATCGGTGCTGAGGCTGTAAAAATAATACTGGAACAGCTTGATGTTAATAAATTAGCCGGGGAATTAAGAGAAGAACTGCTCCATGCGAAATCAACTAAAGCGGACAAAATCAGAAAAAGATTAAAAATCGTAGAAAATATCATTAAGGGTGGAATTGACCCGCGATCTATGATTGTTACAGAGTTACCTGTGATTCCACCAGATTTAAGACCTATGGTCATGTTAGAAGGCGGACGATTCGCAACTTCTGATTTGAATGATTTATACAGAAGAATTATCAATAGAAATAACCGTCTAAAGAGGTTATTGGATCTTGGAGCTCCGGACATTATCGTGAGAAATGAAAAGAGAATGCTTCAAGAAGCTGTTGATGCTTTAATTGACTCCTCAAAAGTTAGAAGAAGCCGAACCAGAGATAGAAAAACATACAGATCACTTGCTGATTCCATTAAAGGGAAGCAAGGATATTTTAGAGCCAATTTACTCGGAAAACGTGTCGACTATTCCGGTCGTGCCGTTATCGTTTCAGGACCTTCATTAAAGATGGACGAATGCGGACTTCCGACAGAAATGGCTTTGGAATTATTCAGACCATTTTTGATTAGGGAAATAATGGCTCGCGGATATGCTCCGAATATGAAGACCGCTAAAACAGTGTTAGAGCAAAAACCGGGAGAAGTTTATACAATACTAGAGGAATTGGTTGCGAAAAGGCCGGTGCTTCTAAATCGTGCTCCGACATTACATAGGCTAAGTATTCAGGCTTTCAAGCCAAAGCTTACAAACGGTAAAGCAATTGAATTACATCCGGTCGTTTGTGCCGGGTTTAATGCCGACTTTGACGGAGACCAGATGGCGGTTCACTTGCCACTCTCTGAAAAAGCTGTTCAAGAAGCATATGACTTAATGATTTCCACAAAGAATATGTTAAAGCCCGCTGACGGATCAGTCATGACCATTCCATCACATGAAATGGTTTTGGGTCTTTATTACTTAACGAGCATTAATGCCGAAATTCCGATGGCTAAAACTATATTCGCCGATAACGACGAAGTATTAAAAGCATATGGAAATAACGCGATTCATTTGAGACAACCGTTGAGAGTTTCCGTAGATGGCAAAATAATGGAGACAACAGCAGGCCAAGTTATTTTAAATAACTTTATTCCAGAAGAACTTGGATACATCAGTAAGCCGTTATCGAAATCCGTGGTTAAGAATTTAATCCGTGGTTCTTTAGACAAGGCCGGAGTAAATAGAACAGTCGAACTTATCGATAGCATCAAATATCTCGGATTCAAATATTCGACCTCGTCAGGTATTTCACTTTCAATATTTGATTGTGTAAAGCCAAAAGATCTGGAAGAAGTTGTTGCCAAAGGATTTGAAGAAATGAATCAAATTGAGCAGAACTATAACATGGGGCTTATAACTAAAAACGAAATGAGCAAGCTTAGACGTCGAACATGGGAAAGCGCGGTAGAAGGATTTGACGAAAATATTCTCGGATACATGGGTTCAGAAAATCCTGCAAATATCATTATTACGGCAGGCGCCGGGAAGGCTTCCGCTGTTCAGATGAGGCAAATTTCAGCTATTAAAGGATTAATTGCTGATCCGTTCGGGAAAATTATTGACCTTCCGATTCTTGGGAACTATGCAAACGGTATGTCCAGCTTTGATTACTTCTTAACGGGAAGAGCCGTTAGAAGAACGTATATGGATAAAGGTCTTGGAACCGCCGACGCAGGTTATTTAACCAGACGTTTAGTCAACGTATCTCAGGATGTCTTAATAAGGCATGATGATTGTGGAACTAAAGAAGGAAGAATAATCTCGAGAGGTCAGGATACCCTGCTAAATCCGTGGTACAAGAGACTTGCCGGGAGATATGCGATGGAAGATATTGCTATTGACGGAAAGGTGTTAACAAAAAAAGCCGAAATAATAACCATCGAAGTTGCTAAAACTGTTAATAATTCAACCCTGGACCATGTGAAAATAAGATCCGTGCTTGGTTGCAAGACCAAATATGGCGCCTGTGCAAAATGTTATGGAACAGACCTTTCAGCAGATGCCCCGGTTAAGGTCGGATCTGCCGTCGGTATTGTTGCGGCTCAATCAATTGGAGAGCCTGGAACACAGCTTACAATGAAGACCTTCCACAGTGGAGGTATTGCGGCTCAAAACATTACACAGGGTTTACCCAGAATCGAAGAATTATTCGAGGTTAGAAAGCCAAAAAGTGAAGGTGCGATAACAATGATTTCCGGAAGTGTGATTGTAAGCGAAGAAGAAGACTATATCAAAGTTGTAATTGAACCGACCGATAAAAACGAAGAACCTCAAATCGTCAAATTAGATGCAACAGCTGAGGTACTTGTAAAATCAGGAGATCTTGTAGTGCCCGGAACCAGATTAACTGAAGGTTCGTTAAACCTTCAAGATCTTTATAAAACACTAGGCGCACGCGAAACCCAGTTGTATATTGTCGACGAAGTTCAATCCGTATATGGATCACAAGGTGTATCTATTGATGATAAACATATAGAAGTTATAGTTCGTCAGATGTTCAATAGAGTAAAAGTCAAAACCGCAGGCAGCACTAACTTGCTACCCGGAGATATTGTTACCACATACAAGTTTGATAAAGAAAATCTGAAGGCTGCTGAACTAGGTGGGGAAAAAGCTGAAGCAAAACCTGTTCTTCTTGGGATTTCCAAAGTTTCAAGAATGTCAGAAAGCTGGCTTGATGCCGCATCATTTGAAGAGACCGCAAGCGTCCTTACAGACAGCGCAATTTCAGGCAGTATAGATGAACTGATAGGCCTTAAAGAAAATGTTATAATTGGACGTCGAATCCCAGTTGGAGAAGACGCGAGAATTGCAGAGGCCGAATAAATATTATGCCAACAACGAACCAATTAATAAGAAAAGGAAGAAAAAGAATACAAAGCAAACAATCAACGCCCGCATTGTCCGTGATGTATAACTCAAAAAAAAGAAGATATGTCGAGGTTAATTCCCCATTTAAAAGAGGAGTTTGTCTTAGTGTAAAAACGACTTCTCCCAGAAAGCCAAACTCGGCGCTTCGAAAGATTGCTAGAGTTCGCCTTTCCAATAATAGAGAGGTAACTGCATATATTCCCGGTGAAGGGCACAATTTACAGGAACACTCCGTAGTCTTAGTAAGAGGTGGAAAAGTTAAAGATTTAAATGGAGTCCGTTATACCATAGTTCGGGGTACGTTTGATTTACAGGGAGTAAGTGGAAGGATGAACGGGCGATCTTTGTATGGAACAAAGAGACCGGCTCCTCCAAAAAGTTAATAGTGACGCTATCACTAAGTGGTGATAGCTACCTTTGTTTCGCAAAGTACGCTAGTGAATAGCTACCTTTGCTTTGCAAAGTAGAAGACAAAAATGGCAAGAGGAAAACCAATTAATAAACAACCAAAAGAACCGGATTCAAAATTTAAATCCAGAGTCGTAAGCAAACTAATAAGCATGATTATGTATGATGGGAAAAAGTCCATAGCCAGAAGGAATGTTTATTCTGCATTGGATGTAATTGGGAATGAAGATCCCAAAGAAGCAAGAAGATATTTCGAGGAAGCTATCAAAAATTTAATGCCCGAACTTGAAGTCAGAAGCCGAAGAGTCGGAGGAGCAAACTACCAGATTCCTATTCCCGTAAGGCATGATAGGTCAGAGACTTTGGCGTTACGATGGCTTATTGGGGCCGCGCGTGCTTCAAAAGGGAGGCCATTTGCCGATAGGCTTACAAGTGAAATCAAAAATGCATACAATAATGAAGGCTCCGCTATAAAAAAGAAGCTTGATACACATAGAATGGCTGAAGCCAACAAGGCTTTCTCGCATTTCAAGTGGTAATAATTCGCTCCGAGAAACCGGAATAATCATTGGTCTATACGTCTACTGTTACGCAGACGCATCGATATCCTATAGTATTGACATTTCGACCATCCTGTAGTACAATGCAGGCATTATATCCACTTATTGTGCTATCTCTGTGTAAGAAGAAGTATATCTTCTTATGCCGTATTAGCTCTTTCTTTGGCAGCCAATAGAAAGGAAAAGTGTCATTGTGACTGTCTCCATGTTCCTTGGGTTAACCTGGGAAAAGGTGATTATAATGTGTTTTGTTACTGGATTCGCTGGGACGCTGGTTTGGCTCAGCACAAGGAATTCGGTTTCGATGTCGGGAAGCGATAAAATCTATCGCTGGGTCAGATACTCGGTTTTCAGCCTCGCATTCCTAGAATCGCCAGTGTTTTTTATGGCGGTTTTGATTCAGATTTTTTTGCCCGATAAGCTGAAAAGCCCTTGGATTGCCCTTGGGATCGCAGCGATCCTTGGGTGGCTTGGCAGATAACGTGGGCTCTTACAGAATTAAGGTTGGCGACATACCTTTCTCCCAGTTGTAAACTGGATAAAAGAGATAGAACTGTCGCGTTGTTACGCGTAGCGTCTGATGAGACTTGGGAAGATCAAGTCGAAACAACTTTTTAACATTTTCTTTAGCCTTTTTTAATCTCCCATTTATAAATTTTTAACAGCTGTTAGGTAATATTTACCTATGCAGCATAAAGGGTTTAAATTAAAAAACCTACCAAAAGACGAGCGACCCAGAGAAAGATTACTTTCTCTGGGCTCGGCTGCATTAACGAATTCCGAATTACTCGCATTAATATTAAATAAAGGATATAAAGGAAAACCCGTAAATATCTTATCCCAGAATATACTTTCAAATTTTGGAGACATTTTTGCCTTAAAACGCCTGTCTGTCGGCGAAATTTTATCCATAAAGGGAATCGGAGTAGCAAAAGCCTGCGAATTGATGGCTTGCGTTGAGCTTGCCCGCAGACTATCAGGTGCTCCAATTTTAAGGTCTGAAGAATACACCAGTTCTAAAAAAATTTACGATTTGATACGCCCATATCTGGAAGACAAAGAAAAGGAACATTTTATTATAATTACACTCGATGCCAGATACCATTTAATAGGTATGGACAATATTTCAATCGGAACCGTGAACCAGTCTCTTGTTCATCCCCGCGAAGTCTTTAAAGCCGCGATAAACCGCCGCGCTTCATATATTATTTTAGCTCATAACCATCCGTCCGGAGATTCAAACCCGAGCAAAGAAGATTTAGTCGTTACGGAAAGGCTTATGAGTATTTCTCAAGTTCTCGGAATTCCGATTATAGACCATGTAATTATTGGGGATGCTAACTATATGTCCTTAAAAGACGAAGAATATCTGGGAACTCTCCACTAAAACCTTCATTAAAATCTACTTCTTATATCCCATTAATGTTAAGATAATGCTATGCAAAAAACCCTTTCAGTTGCGGATTTAAAGACCGACCAGAAAATCTCACAAGTGCCATTTGCCCTAAAAGAATTGGAGTTAAAAACAAGCCAGCAAAACCGTCCGTACTATAATGTTTTACTTGCGGATAAAACCGGTGAAGTTAGGGCCAGAATTTTTCCTGAAAATTTTTCTGCGGTGGATACTAATGCAAAGGCCGGTCAAATAGTTGTAATTAACGGATCAGTTGGAGAATATCTTGGAAAACTCCAGATTGTTATAGAGTCGATGCAAATTGCAACTGGTATGGCTCCGGAAGAATTTTTGCCGATTACAAGTCGCAATAGATCGGAGATGATGGAAGATTTAATGAATGAAATCCAAAAAGTACAAAATCCACACCTTAAAACTTTACTCGAAGCATTTTGGCAAAACCAGGCGAACCGGGACATGTTTAGTAATTATCCCGCAGCAGAAATGGTCCATCACGCCTATATTGGCGGACTTTTAGAGCACACATGGGAAATGTATGTTTTGAGTAAGCCGTTTATTAAACTTTATCCTCAGCTCGATTGGGATTTACTTTTCACGGGTCTGATTCTCCATGATATCGGTAAATTAGAAGAGTTGGAAATCGTTGGGGCGACAATAATTCGAAATACCGCCGGTAAGCTGATTGCTCATATAAGCCAGGGACTTCTGATGGTAGATCGGATTGTTAGTGGTCTGCCGGAATTTCCTCTAGACTTAAAGAACAAACTATATCACCTAATACTCAGTCATCAGGGCAAATTGGAATTTGGAAGCCCTATCCAGCCCCAAACATTAGAGGCTATGGTTCTAAGTTTTGTAGATATAAATAGTGCCGAACTTAACCAGGCTGCGAAACACATAGAAAGAAATTTATTCACGGGAGAAGAATTTACCGAACGCCACAAATGGCTCGGTCGGGGATTTTATCAAAAGGATTTCCTTAAAAGTAGTTAATTCATTAAGTAACACATCTGCGAAAAAAGGCTTCCTATTGCGCTGATTTGCTAATTATGTTTAAATATCCGTCGTATGGCTGAAGTTCACGTAGCAGTTCAAGCTCAAAATATTCCAATAGATAAAATTAGAAACATAGGTATTATTGCTCATATCGATGCCGGTAAAACCACGACTACAGAGGCAATTTTGTATCAGACAGGTTTAAAGCATAAAATCGGGGTTGTCCACGAAGGTGACACTGTTACCGATTGGATGGTTCAGGAAAGAGAACGCGGCGTTACTATCGTTTCGGCTGCGGTTACTTGCTTTTGGAAAAATCACCGTATCAATATTATTGATACCCCGGGACACGTTGATTTTACCGTTGAAGTTGAAAGATCGCTTAGAGTTCTTGATGGAGCCGTTGTCGTTTTAGACGGAAAAATGGGAGTCGAAGCCCAGACCGAAACCGTATGGAGACAAGCCGACAAATATCATGTTCCACGAATGTTTGCCATCAATAAAATCAATCAAACAGGCGGAGATTTTTATAAAACACTAGCTTCTATAAGAGGACGCTTAACTAAAAATGCATATCCAATCGTACTTCCAATCGGATTCGAAAAAGAAATCGATGGATGGATTGACCTTATCGAAATGAAAGCCTATCGATATAAAGACTATACGGATAAAGAGCTAATCGTTGGGGAAATTCCCGCTGATATGATGGAGCAGGTTAAAAAATACAGAACCGAAATGATTGAAAAAGCCGTCGAATCCGACGAAGCATTATTAGAAAAATATTTATCGGGAGAAGAACTTACCGTTGAAGAAGTCAGGTTGGTAGTTAGAAAAAGCACAGTTCATTTAGAATATGATTTTTATCCCGTTGTCGGAGGAGATTATAGAGGAATTGCAGTCCAGTTGATTCTCGATTCAGTTGTTCAATATCTTCCTTCTCCGCTTGAAGTTGTTCCCGCAGAAGGCACCAAGGTTAAAACCGGAGAGACAGTCCAATGTAAACCCGATGAGCATGCTCCGTTTGCGGCTTTAGCATTTAAGGTTGTAACTGATCCGTATGTCGGGCGTCTTGTCTATTTTAGAATTTACTCCGGAACAATCGAGTCAGGCTCCTATATTTATAACTCAACAAAAAATACAAAAGAAAGGTTGGGACGCATAGTTTTAATGCACGCAAACGACCGCGAAGAAGTTAAAACTGTTAAAGCGGGAGAAATTGCAGCAGCAGTGGGTTTAAAAGACACTACAACTGGGGATACGTTGTCTGACCAGAGTGATCCGATTCAATTAGAAAACATTTCTTTCGCCGAACCTGTTATTTCTATGGCGGTTGAGCCAAAAACAAAATCTGATCAGGAAAAAATGGGTATGGCGCTTAAAAAGCATGCAGATGAGGATCCGACATTTCATATCGGTTCTGATCCTGAATCAGGGCAGACTTTAATATCAGGAGTTGGAGAATTCCAATTAGAAATTAAGGTCGATATCCTAAAACGAGATATGGGAGTTGATGTAAACGTTGGAGCTCCGCAAGTTGCGTTTAGAGAGACAATAAGAAAAACTACTGAGATTGAAGGCAAATATATCCGCCAGTCCGGCGGACGCGGCCAATACGGCCATGTTTGGCTTAGATTAGAGCCGCAGCCACGCGGAACCGGTTTTGAATTTGTAAACGAAATTATCGGAGGGGCTATCCCTAAAGAATTTATTGCCCCCGTAGAAAAAGGCGTAAAAGAAGCTTTATCAAAAGGCGTCGAATGGGGATATCCTATGGTAGATCTTAAAGTAGCTTTATTTGACGGGTCTTATCATGATGTTGACTCTTCGGAGCTTGCTTTCCATATTGCCGCAAGCACTGCCCTTCAGGAAGGTGCAAGAAAGGCAGGAATGGTGCTTTTAGAGCCTATTATGCAGTCTGAGGTGGTTGTGCCGGACGAATTCATGGGGGATGTAATCGGAGATTTATCGTCAAGAAGAGCTATTATTCAAGGCACCGAGCAAAGAATGGGAGCCCAGGTTATTAAAGCCCTGGTTCCGCTTTCAGAAATGTTCGGATATGTAACGGTATTACGAAGCTTAACGCAGGGTAGAGCCGCTCCTCCGAGCCTTGTCCCAAGCCATTATGAAGAAGTACCCGCGAATATAGCGGAAAAGGTAAAGAATAACAGAGGAAGGTAAAATGACCCTTCCCTGGCTACCAGGTGTCTCGAAATGTGTTGAAAATTTAAGCTTATATGCTAGAATTGTGTCTGTTGACCGTCCTGTTGGTTATATATCCTAACTAACGGTTCCGATCTGTGTATTCTTAGTCGTATTTTTTAGTTTTCTGGGTATATAAAAATTACTTAGTAGAGGTGATTTTTGTAAGCCCTATCTTTTAAAATAAAATGGCTACTTTAGATAGAAGTAAACCACATGTAAAC
>CAYHDM010000001.1:0-20865 GCA_964355455.1 uncultured Candidatus Saccharibacteria bacterium | reverse complement strand
TTAGTCCTCGTGGATATTTATTGAAATATTTGAGGATGTATAAATTTTTCTTTCATCATTGATCTCTAGTTTAGGTCTTTGAAGATCCTTAATCAGAGGCAAATTAAAATATTTTCCGACTTTGCTTGTAAGTCCCAATAGCCGGTCATATAAGGTCCAATCCTGCCCGTACAATTTTAAATTGTATTTCCCCTTTAACGGGAAAACCTGATTTTTTATAAATTCACGTTTTTCAGGCAAATATGTCCCGATATACGAAATGTCAGCCTTAAACTTTTCCGAAAATTCCGGAAAAATCGCTAATTTATCCGCTGCAAGGGGGATTGTGTAGTGCTTATATCCTGTAACTTTTTCGAAGCCGTTCATTCGCTCGTCGTATCCTCCGGCAGAATTATAATAAACATCACCATATTTTCCTGATTTTATTAAATTTACCCATTCCTTGTTATCTTTTAAACTGCCTGTTTCATTTACTCTCGTATTACTAAAGGGCGATATCCAGAACGGGACATTCACAAAAACTTTCATTCCTTGTTTTCTTCGGGTATTTAATAACTTAATGTCCAAGAAATTAAAAACATAGTGGTTTAATCCGGTGAAAAACAAATCCGGAACGAACTCTTTATATAATTTCTCCTGATTATCATCTGCAGTCATAAACCTAAATTCGTGGCCTAAGTCCGTAAAAGCATTTTTATATGCGTTATAGATTGTTCTTCCCGCATAAATTGTATTAAGATGTGGAACAAAAAATAGGATTTTCATTTATTATCGATTGATATCCACTCAATGGGCACTTCAAAATCATACTTGTGCATCCATTTTTTAGGTGAGACAACCACTTTATCCGAATTATTGTTTAGGTAAGCTCCCCACCAAGCAAACGTACTATTACTGATAATGTTATGCTTACACAAAGATATAAGTCTCAAATAAGTTTTGAATTTTTCCCCGACATATTCCTTGCTCATCATTGTGTATTCGCTTGGATCCATACTAAAAGTTTTTCCGAACCACGAGGGATCGTCATATGAAAAAACAAAGAAATGTAGATTCTCCAGCTTATTCCTTATTTCAGAAATGGCTTCTTTATAATAGTTCTCATTTAGGATCACAAAAATATCTTTATGTTTACTATTTAAGTAATCCCCACGTCGTATATTTATTGAAACTGAGTTTTTGTTCTTAATTTCAGCTTCGATCGTCTCAAATTTCTTGTCATAAAATTTATCCAGATCAAATGTTCTTTTAATTTCATTCTCATATTTATTGAAATACTTAGGATTATTCCAGTATCCTTCTATTGTTGCACATGCATTTAGGTCAAAAAATTTGTTGTCGAACTCATATGGATTCGGTCCTTCCGAAAAATAATTTTTATTCAAAAATCTATTATAAGTTAGCTGAAGTGGATATGATATGTATTTATCTAAAAAATCATTATTTAAAAATGTCCCGGTTTTTTCCGGAATATCAAACAGGTCGAGTTCATAATCCCTTGCGGTAAATCCTTTTAATGGAAGCCTGACTTTTAAAAAAGTTAAATCCAGAAATAGATTGGTTTTCTTCTTGAGAGAGAGAGCTTTTCCGGCGGCATACTGAAACATCTGATTCCCAAGACCGCCCTTTAAAATAACTTTAATCATTTTTGTAATTCTTTAAGAACCAAATATAAGTTTCTTTAATTCCGACTTTGAGTGACGTCTTATGTTTCCATCCTAAATTATTTATTTTTGTCACATCTACTAACTTTCTCGGCATGCCATCAGGCTTATGGGGATCGGTAACGATTTTTCCTTTGAATCCCACAATTTCAGAAATCATATTTGCTAAATCTAAAATTGAAATGTCTTCACCTGTTCCGACATTTATTATGTCAGAGTCGTTGTAATTATTCATTAAAAATAGCAAAGCATCAGCCAAATCATCGACAAATAAAAACTCCCGCTTTGGAGTCCCGCTTCCCCATATTATTACTTCTGACTGATTATCAGTTTTTGCATCGTGGAATTTTCTTATCAAGGCAGGCAATACATGTGAGGATCCCAAATCGAAATTATCATTTATTCCATACAAATTTGTTGGCATTGCTGAAATAAAATTTGTACCATATTGTTTGTTATAAGATTGGCACATTATTATTCCGGCAATTTTAGCTATGGCATATGCTTCGTTAGTCGGCTCTAATTTCCCGGTTTGAAAATATTCTTCCTTTATCGGCTGTTTCGATAAGCGGGGATATATGCAGGTTGATCCCAAAAATAGCAGCTTTCTTACATCGTTTTTATAAGCATTATGAATTATGTTATTTTGAACCTTTAAATTTTCATATATGAAATCCGCAGGGTGATCCCGGTTCGCAAGTATTCCACCGACCTTTGCGGCTGCGGCAAAAACATATTCAGGCTTTTCTTTTAGAAAAAATTCTTCAGTGGCTTTCTCATCAATCAAGTCTAGCTCGTTTCGAGTTTTTAAAACTAAATTTTTATAACCTGAAGATTCCAGTTTACGGAGAATAGCTGAACCGACGAGCCCTTTATGACCGGCAATATATATTTTTGAGTTTTTATCGATTGAGTTTTCTTTCATTTTTTAAATCGTATTCCACCATTATTTTAACCAACTCATCAAAATTTGTTTTGGGCTTCCATTTTAATTTTCGCTTGGCCTTTGAGGAATCTCCGATCAAAATATCAACTTCCGCTGGTCTAAAATATCTTTCATCTATTTCGATTATTGTTTTGCCCGTTTTTTTATCGACACCTTTTTCTTTTATGCCTTTGCCTTGCCACGTTATATCCATGCCCAAAAGTTTTGCAGATTTTTCGATGAATTCGCGAACGCTATGGGTTTCTCCGGTTGAAATAACATAGTCATCAGGGTTTTTTGCCTGCAGCATTTTCCACATAGCTTCTACATAATCTTTTGCATAACCCCAGTCACGTTTGGCATCGATATTTCCTAAATATAGCTTGTCTTCTATTCCTAATTTTATTCGAGCTAAACCTCTTGAAATTTTACGGGTTACAAAAGTTTTGCCCCGTCTTTCAGATTCATGATTAAAGAGAATTCCGGAACAGGCGAATATTCCGTAACTTTCACGATAATTAACAGTTATCCAATGTGAAAAAAGTTTACTCACACCATAAGGACTTCTTGGATAAAACGGTGTTGTTTCTTTTTGTGGAATTTCCTGCACTTTCCCAAACATCTCACTGCTTGATGCCTGATAAAATTTAATTTCAGGCTTGTATCTTCTTATCGCTTCGAGGATTCGAAGGGTCCCAAGCGCAACTGTATTTGCCGTATACTCCGGCAGTTCAAAGCTCACTTTAACATGGCTTTGTGCAGCCAAATTGTAAATTTCATCCGGCGAGATTTTGTCTACTAAATAATTAATAACACTAGTATCGGAAGTATCTCCATAATGCAAAAATAATTTTGGATTTTTGGCATGTGGGTCAGTATATATATGGTCAATTCTCTGAGTATTAAAATCGCTGGCCCTTCTTATAATTCCATGGACTTCGTATCCTTTTCCCAATAATAATTCCGCGAGGAATGAACCATCTTGTCCGGTTATACCTGTAATTAAAGCCTTTTTCATATAAATTTCAATCTCCTAATTATATTGAATAGATGTATCCTAAATGACATAGGCATAATAAGAGAGCTGTTTTTTTGGAGAGCATTATAAACATAATCATAGAAAGTAAATTTATAGGATTTACTATTCTTAAATTTTTGCCTTGATTTTAGAGTGTTCTCTTCCATCGTTTTTAATTTCAAAAAAGTTGCAGAATTGGAGTGAAGTCTGTATTTAATTAGCGGTTCAGGAAGGTTCGCAAATTCGTAAAGCTCCCCGATTCTGAATGACATTTCTATATCTTCCGCAGGGGGCATATCTAGGTTGTACAATCCGACTTTATTAAAACATTCCTTTCTGATGATTGCTGAAGGTTGAGAAACAGGTGAGTATCTGAAAATCGAAGACCTAAGATCTCTGTCTGTTGTTTTATATTCACGCACATGTCTATTATTTTTTTCGTCAAAAATTTCCAAAAACGATCCGCAGATACCAACTTCTGGGTTGGATTCCATAAAATTATAAAGTTTTGCAAGCCTCTCGGGATATGCGATATCATCGGCATCCTGCCAGACTATATATTTCCCCTGTGCGAGCTCTATGCCTCTGTTTCTTGTTGCTGCGATATAAAGGTTCTGCTCATTTGAAAAAACTTTAATTCTCGGATCATTCCGCGTGTATGAATTTATGATATCCAGAGTCTTATCAGGTGAGGCATCGTTAATGATAATCAGTTCGAAATCCTTAAATGTTTGATTCAAAATACTTTCAATAGCTTCTCCGATATATTTTTCCGCTTTGTATGCTGGCATTATTACTGAGATTTTGGGATTAGCCATTTTTTATTTTCCTATATAAGGCAGTTATTCTCACAACTGTTTGATTAACCAAATTAATAATGTTTTGTCTGTCATCCGCGATATCCCCGGTATTAATATATAGATCCAGCTCTTTATCGTAAACTGCAACTCTCTTTTTACCGTCTTTATAATAGTTTAGTATGTTGAGTCGGTACCAGACAGCTAATGTATCGTAAATAAATCTCCATATTCCGTTTTGTGTAAAAAGTCCGATGATGCTGCTTTCCGCGAAATTTAAATTTATTTCAACCGGCGCATCGTAAATTCTTCTAAATCCAAGCGAGTGAGCCACTGCAAGAATTTCGATATCAAACGCAAATCTTTTCACAACTAGTTTATCCAAAACGGTATTTAAGACCTTACGCTTATACGCCTTAAGCCCAGTTTGTGTATCTCTTATTTTTAATCCGAATAAAATTCTCACAAACCAATAATATATGAAACTAAAAAGTTTGCGTGCAAAAGGGTATTTAACTATGCTGGCGGAATGCATTTTGCTTCCTACGATAATGTCGGCTTTGTACCACTTCATATGCTCAAGAAGCATAATAATTCCCTGTGGATTTATATCTCCGCCGGAGTCTATGAAACTTATCACATCGCCGTTGGATTTTTCCATCCCATATCGAATGGCAAATCCTTTCCCGTAATTGTCCTTATATCCAAAAATTTTTATGCGTGATTTCTTAAGCGATCTGGCCTCATTATATGAATTATCGAGAGAGGTCCCGTCGACTACTCCGATTATTTCAAAATTATATGGAGTTGACTTGAGAATATTGTAAATTTTAATCAATTCATTCTTAATAGTTTTTTCTTTTTTATATATTGGAATTATTACAGACAAGAGCTCAATTTCCATTTGGATTCATTCTATCAAAAACTTGGCATAGTTAATTCAAAACAAAACATCTATTATTAACTTAGGAGTGTTTTGTTTTAGAATTACTTGTGGCCTATGGCCATATAGTTAATTTACTACATAATGAAATTTTTCACTAAAGATCGACATATATACATACTAATTTGCATTATAGTATTTGCCGTTTACGCGAATAGCTTGGGGAATGATTTCGTGTCAGATGATCGCAGCGGAATACTTTTAAACCCTCAAGTAGGCGAATGGAGCTATGTATTCCGCAGTTTTATTGGAATGGGAAATTCAATCACACGTTTAATAATATTTCACATCTTTGGATTACAAGCCTGGGCATTCAGGGCTTTTAATATTATTATGCACGCGGGAGCTGCCTGCTCAGTTTATTACCTATTTAAGCATTTATATGATAGAAAACTCGGTTTGCTTGTCGCCTTTTTATTCGCGGTTCATCCGATTTTTACAGAGTCTATTACATGGGTAGCTGGGGCAGGATACGTATCTTATGGATTATACTTTTTGTTAAGCTTCATTCTATTCCTCGAATCAGAAGACAAATATAATTGGAAGTATTTTTTATCATTAGTTTTATACTTGGCTGCAGTTTTAACTTCTGAAAAAGCAGTTTCTCTTTCCGCGATATTTATACTTTATAACTTTATATATTCGCAGGAATCGAAATCGACATTCATAAAGTCATTATCTTATATGTTAGTTTCGGTTCCCTTTATTTTCTTTCTCACGCAAATAGTAGGGAAACGAACCGAAATATTAGCGACAGAATATTATCAGGAGAGTGGATTTGTTAATCCTTTGTATCAAATTCCGATCGCTATTACTGAATATCTTCAACTGTTTTTGTGGCCTAAGGCTTTAACTTTGTACCATTCCGAGGTTACATATACTTTTGTTGAATATCTAATCCGACTCGCAATTTTTCTGTGTGTGATAATTGCAGTTTTTGTATATGTTTATAAATTACGGGGTGGATTTAAAAATATTCTGCTGTTTTGGAAGCAAGTTTCCGTAAAAAAATCCGAAAAATATCCGAAGATTTTAGATTATAAATTTATATCTTTCTGGTTTTTGTTTTTTGTAATTGTACTCTTGCCTACGCTAACTCCATTAAAACTATCCTGGATTGTGGCCGAAAGATATTCGTACCTTGGAATGCTTGGTTTTGTAGCAATTCTTGCGTACTTTTTCTATAAACTTTCAAATATAGAAAATATAAAAATTGCCATACTCGGTATTTTTATATTTATATTACTGGCACTTGGGACCAGAACAATTTACAGAAATTTCGACTGGTTTAACGAGGATACTCTATGGTTTGCCACCGTGAAATACTCTCCATCAAGTCCTAATATACATAACAATCTGGGGGATGTTTATGCCAGGAGAGGCGAGTACGATAAAGCGATTGAAGAATTTAAGCTCGCGATACAGTTGAAACCAAATTATGCTGATGCGTTTCATAATGTGGCGTATACGTATCAGACACTTTTCCAAAATGAACGGGATGAAAATAAGAAATCCGAATATTTAAATTTAGCGAAACAATATTATTTGGAAGCGATAAAATACAATCCCAATCTCTGGCAATCACACCAGAACTTGGGAATATTGTATTTTAGCGAAGGTAATTTAGAGCAGGGGTATGCCGAATATGGAGCCGCTTTAAGCGTAAATGCTAGTCCGGGGCTAGTTTCTAATTATTTAAATATAAATATGCAGCTTAAAAATTATGATGAGGCGGAAAAAAGTGCTTTATATTTATTAAAATTAGATCCGACAAATTCCAATGTACAGAATACGCTAAATCAGATTAAGGAGTTGAAGTCAAAACAGACACCGACGAAAACAAACTAGACCGAGAATTAATTTCTTCCCTTACCAGAGTTAACAAATCCGATAAAAGTAATTAAATAGGCTACTAGAACGACCGAAACCGAAAATATTGAGACGTAAATCACCTGATAAATATCGTTATGGAACATAGTAATTCCCGCATATTGCAGTATTGCGGAAAGGATTACGAGTGAGCTTAATATAAACTTTGAAGTTGCAATTAAGAAGGTTGCAAAAATATACAACAAAGTATAAATAAGCATGAAAATCGCGAACAATCCCAGATAAGGTTCAGCACTCAGGTATCCTGAGCCAAACAGAACGGTAATAATTAAATGTGGAAACTCAAAGTAAATTAAACTTGCGACAAGACAAATAAATGTAGAGATTATGATTGCTACCAGGAATGGTTTTATAAAATTCTCACCTTTTTTGAATTTCTCTGCACAAATTGGGAGCATCACAATTGCAACTGGGGAGGATGCGTAAAATATTATTCTCCCGATAACTGAGATTGAACCGTAAGTACCGGCAAGTTCAGCGTCGAAAAAATGTTTCACTAATAATACGTCAATACTGTTTACAAGGTTTAATCCGATTAAGGCTAAAGCTCCGCCAAGTGAGTATTTTATTAATAAAGCTAGATCTGCTTATCGGTGGTTCTCCAATTTAAGTTTAAATTCTTTAGTAATACTTTGTAGCTAATAATTCCGATTAAAAGAGTTGTGAAAGTTAGTCCCCAGTAAATATCCTTTAATGTTAAGCCGAGAAACAGAACCACAAGCGCAACGGTCAATTTAGAAACTGCCGCCAGAAGTGTAATGAAAGAATACGCCTTGAAGCGCATAAGACCCTGAACATAAGGAACCATAAATAACGTCAATATTCCTGCAGAGACTGCGAATATAAAGGGATTCATTACGCTTATATCAGTTATGTTCAGAAATTTTGCGATAGCATTTTTAAATATCAGCATCAAAACCAATATGACAAGAGTTATCGTTGCATTAATCTTAAAAATTGTATAAAAAAGACTTGAAATTCTGATGGGATAATCCGTATCTTTTATTTCAGCTACTAATTTAGGAATTCCACTTATAAAAAATTGAACAACAAGGGGTATGATCCCACTTAAGGAGAAAAGTGCGACTAAAATACCGTAATCTTCTTTTGAAAAGTATCTGCCTGAAACTAATTGAAATAGATAAGCGAAAATATTAGCCGTAAATGAGGCTATAATAACCATTAAAGATCTGCTTAATAAAAACCGGTGCTTTGAAATTAAGTCAAACCTTTTAGTGAAATCCATAAAGTTTTATTAGTTAACAAAAATAATTAGTGCCATCAAAAATATTGTTACGTTAAATATACCAATATAAATTATGAAAAACATAGTAGTAATTGGTGGAGGAACCGGCACCTATACCGTCCTTACCGGAATAAAAAATATTACCGACATAAATATAACAGCTATTGTCTCTTCTGCCGATAGCGGTGGAAGTACCGGTGTTTTGCGCGATGGATTCGGGTATTTACCTGTCGGGGATTTCCGCCAATGTCTTGTAGCATTAGCAGAAAATCAAAACGGGGAGAATATTTTACGTGAACTATTCCAATACAGGTTTCAAAAAGGAGGGACCGGGCTGGAAGGTCATAATTTCGGTAATCTTTTCATTACGGCACTTACCGATATTTTAGGAAGTGAAAAAGAAGCTTTCCGAAAGGCCTCAAATATATTAAATGTGAAAGGCAGGATTTTCCCCGTAACTTTCGACAATGTTCAGCTTATTGCTCAGTACGAAGATGGAAGTATCGGGTATGGTGAGGCCATGATCGACAGTCCTCCGGTCCAGCATAATGGGGAAATAAAAATCGCGAAATTATGGGTTCAACCCAAAGCGGAAATCTACAAAAAATCCAAAGAGGCAATTCTTGGCGCAGATCTGATTATTTTCGGGCCCGGAGATCTATACACAAGTGTCTTAGCAAATGTTGTCGTTGGTGACTGCGCAAATTTTATTAGTAAAAGTAAGGCGAAGATTTTATACATTACAAACCTTGTGTCTAAGTATGGGCAAACTCATAATTTCAAAACATCTAATTATGTGAACGAGATAGAGAAGTATATAAAAAGGAAAATTAATTATATTTTAGTAAATAATGCTTCTCTCCCAAGAGATATCGTGACAAGGTACTCAGAAGAAAATACTTATCCTGTTAAAGATGATATGAAAAATGATGCGAGAGTGATAAAAAAAGATCTCCTTTCAAATATTTCAATAAGTCAAATGAAGTCTGACAAAGTAAAAAGAAGTTTACTGCGTCATGATAGTCAAAAGATTGCGGATACAATCCAAAGTATTATACTCAACTAAATGAGAAAAGTTTCAGTAATAATTGTAAATTTCAACACAAAAGCCATTTTATTGGATTGCGTTAAAAACCTGCAAAAGTCTTATTATAAAAACCTGGAAATAATTGTCGTTGATAACGGATCGGCCGACGGATCTTATGAAGCCCTAAAAGAAAAATTCCCTGAGGTCAAAGCGATAAAATCAGAAAATATTGGTTTAGCCGCAGGGAGCAATTTGGGTTATAAAAATTCCACAGGAGATTATTTATTGTATTTAGGAAGCGACGCTTTTCCTGAAGAAAATGCTATTACCGGCTTAATTGATTATTTTGAGGCTAATAATGACATTGGTGTCGCGACGTGCAAGTTAGTGTTAAGAGACAATACAATTGATATGGATGCCCACCGCGGATTTCCGACTCCATGGGCAGCAATGACGCACTTTTCAAAATTAAACCGGATCTTTCCAAAATCGAGAGTTTTTAATCAATATTTTTTGGGATGGAAGAACATGGATGTTCCACATGAAATTGACTTATGTATTTCACACTTTATGATGATTCCACGAAAAGTTTTAGAGAAAGTCGGTTTATGGGATGAGAATTTTTTTGTTTTTGGTGAAGATGTCGATATGTGTTACAGAATCAAACTTGCGGGCTATAAAATAATGTATTTACCTGAATGGAAAACTATACATTACAAAGGTGTTTCAGTCGGAATCCGAAAAGAAAGCCAGGATTTATCAAATTCAACCAAAGAGACCAGACTTAAAATGAGCAAAGAGCGCACAACCGCCATGAAGCTTTTCTATAAAAAACATTACTCAAAAAAATATCCTTCTTTTATAACAGGATTTGTCTTGTTTGGAATAAATTTTCTGGAAAAAATTCGCTTAGCTCAAACCAGATAAAATATACGTTATACTAAATATATGAAAATCGGAATCGACGCGCGTTTTTATGGAGTTGCAGGACCCGGTCGGTATGTCTCCAATTTGATATCGGAGCTCGAGAAAATCGATACTAAGAACCACTACACTATCTTTTTAACCGACAAAGGAAGTGAACAGTATCATCCCAAAAATCCTAATTTTAAGAAATGGATAACAAATATTCCATGGTATTCAATACAGGAACAGACGGCGTTACTGCTTGATTATATGCGTGCCGATGTAGATGTTTTGCATGTCCCTCACTTCAATATTCCTATTTTGTATATGAAAAAAATTATTGTAACTATTCACGACCTTACTATGCATGAGTTTGATACTACGGCAGTTACGACTTTGCCCGCGCCAGTGTATGAAATTAAAAAAGCCGCGTATATGGTAGTAATAAATGCGGCCGCATCAAAAGCAAAAAGGATTATTGTTCCTTCAAATACTGTTAAAGAAGAAATTTCACAAAAATTAAAGGGAGCAAAACCTGAAAAGATTTTTGTAAGCTACGAGGGTGTCGATGAGTCATTGCTGGCTTTATCTCCCAGTGACGAGAGAGTCCTGCTTACAAGAATTGAGGAAATGGGAATAAAATCCCGATACCTTTTATATGTCGGGAGTGCATATCCGCATAAAAATTTGAATACATTAATTGTTTCATATAGAGAATTTTTAGATCGAAGCGGGATGGATAATCAGTTAGTTTTGGCAGGTAAAATAGACGATTTTTCACAAAGAACGGCAGCATTTAGCCACGCGTTAAAACTTGATAATAAAGTTATTTATGCTGCAAAATTTTCTGAAAACAGATATGTCCCGGACAGAGATTTAGCCTATTTGTATAGAGGCGCCTTAGCGTATATTTTCCCTTCATTGAAAGAAGGTTTTAGTATTACGCCGCTGGAAGCCCAAGCGTTTGGAGTGCCTGTAGTTTTATCTGATATCCCGACGCATCGTGAAATTTTTGGGGATTCGGTTTTGTATTTTGATCCGAAAAGTAATATTGACATAACCGAAAAACTTAAACAAATCGTAACCGATGAGAATCTCCGCCATGATTTAATACGGGCAGGATTCGAGAACGTAAAAAAATATTCATGGAAAAAAATGGCAAAAGATATCCTGGGAATATATGAATCAATTTAGGAAAAAACGCCATTTTTTCAAAACAAAAGATTTGGGGAAAAATGGCTACCTTTCTGCTACGCACAAAGTTGCCATTGTTCACGATGATTTTATCCAGAACGGCGGAGCGGAAAAACTGGTCCTATGTTTTTTAGAGATTTTTCCGCAGGCAGATTTATTTACTTCTATAATTTCTGAGGAATGGGAAGGTAAACTCCTTAAACTAAATCCGAATTTAAAAATCTCTACCGGCTTTATCAATAAAGTTTTCCGTAAAAGCCGGCTATATAAGTCCCTGGCGATTCTGTATCCAATTTCTTTCTTTCTTTTCAGATTTAAAGGATATGACCTTGTGATTTCATCGACAGCAAGGTTTGCACACGGAATCCGCACTGATAAGAAAACTCTACATATAGCATATGTGAATTCCCCTGCCCGGATGCTGTGGGAACCCTTACCTTATTTTAATAAGTTTTTGGTTCCGTTCCTTTATCCGTTTATCCTAGTTTTAAGAATGTGGGATAAACTCGCGTCGTCAATGCCTGACGTATTGATCGCGAACTCTAAGACTATCCAAAATAGAATTAAAAAATATTGGAACCGGGATTCTCAAATAATTTATCCGTTTCATGATTTGAATAAAAATTCTGTAGTGAAAGTGAACAAAGGTGAACATTTTATAATGGTTTCGAGACTTGAGAAATGGAAGCGTATAGATTTGGCAATTGATGCGTGTAATAGATTAAAGCAAAAATTAATAATAGTTGGAGAAGGCAAATATAAAAAGGCTCTTGAAAAAACTGCGAATCAAAGATATGTAAAGTTTATGGGTCGACTAAGTGATCAGGATTTGATAGATAGTTATATAGGATCGAAAGCGTTGATCATGACTCAAAAAGAAGATTTTGGAATCACATCAGTTGAAGCGCAGTCGTTTGGAGTTCCGGTAATCGCATATAAATCCGGAGGCGCATCTGAAACAGTTATTGATGGTAAAACCGGGATTTTCTTTGAAAACCAGACAATTGATAGCCTTGCCAAAGCTATAGAAGAATTTGGTAAGATTGAGATTGACAGTAAAGTATGTACAATTCAAGCAGATAAATTTGCTAAAGGAAAATTTATCCGTAGAATATTAGAAGCAGTTAACATAAATGGAAAACGACGCCAAACCCGATAATAAGGTTTTTTTTAATTTAACAAAAAGAGTTATAGACATGCTTTTTGCGATAACATTCGTTATTGCTTTTTCCCCGATATATATAACGACCGCTATAATCATTTGGCTTCAGGATAAGCACACTCCCTTTTATTTTCAAAAACGAGTAGGGTATAAAGGCAGATTTTTTGATTTTTACAAATTCAGGTCAATGGTAATGAATGCAGATGATCTATTATTTAAAGATCCTGAATTGTATAAACAAATTAGAAGTGGAAATAATAAAATCGTGAATGATCCAAGAGTTACAAAATTCGGAAGATTTATCAGGAAGTATTCGATCGACGAATTTCCTCAAATGCTGAATGTAATAAAGGGAGATATGAGCGTCGTCGGTCCGCGCGCTTTACGCCCCGATGAATTCGAACTCTATAAGTCAAAAAGTGAAGATAATGCGAAGAAACTTGAGAAAATTACATCGGTAAAGCCCGGCATTACGGGATACTGGCAAGTTTACGGCAGATCTAATATCTCATTTGATCAAAGAATAGACATGGATTATTACTACGCAGATCATCAGTCTCCGTGGTTTGAATTGATTTTACTGCTTAAAACCCCTCTTGCCATTATTAAAGGGGAAGGAGCTTATTGAAAAAAATAAAACCAAATGGTAGATTGGTCAGGTAGCAAAAAAATTCTTATATGAAACGTCTCACCTCTTTATTTTCTAAACCAAGCGAATCAGATTCGTTTTCCAGTACTTCAAGAATACCAAGAACTTTTAGGTTTCCTAAAATAAAAATAAATACAAAACTACTTTTAAGAATTCTGGGGATATCGTCGTCGGTTTTAGCAGTTATACTAATTCTTGCCTATTTCTTTGTAATTCGTCCGATGCTGAATATTGCAGCCAAAGCACAAGAGTTAAAAGATAGCACCTACACTATAAATAAAGGTCTTCAGGAGCTTAATTTTACCGAGGTTAAAGAAGGTTTGGATGTTACAAAGAGAGAATTGGCTGAATTTGAAAAAGTTTATCAAGATAACATGGCTTTAATAAGACGTGTTCCCGGGACTGAGGTTTACTATCAGGATTCTCAGCATATGCTGTCAGTAATTGAACAAGGTATTGAATTAGGAGAATTAACTGTAAGTATTTTAGAACCGCATGCCGCTGACTTAGGATTTTCAACAAACGGTGTAGTTCCGGAACAAATTCCCGCACAGGAGCGCGTTATGAAACTCATTAAACTGATGCCCCAGTTCTCGAGTAAAGTCGGTGAGATTTCGGATAAAATGCAAAAAATTGATAATGAACTTTCACAAATCGATGCATCCAGATATCCAACTCAACTGCCGGGGATAGTTTCAAGATTTGGGGTGGGTTCGAAGTTAAATGTTCGAGAACAGATATTGGCTTTGCAGTCGATTTCGTCTGAATTGTCTGCGAAGGCTCCACAGTTTGAGTCATTTTTTAATGCAATTCCGGATTTCATGGGGCTCAACGAGCCTAAGAAGTATTTAATATTAATGGCAAATAACTATGAGATTAGAATGTCCGGCGGATTCAACACATATGTAATAGTTGCTGAGTTTAACCAGGGAATTCCTCAAATTACGTATTCCATAGACACATATTTTATTGATGAAGGGGATCGAACAGGTTCGTCTAATCTCGTCAGCAGAAACGTTCCATACTTCTTGGGTAAGTATTTGTATATTCAGGAAAGAGGCGGACGACTATATGCGAGAGACGCGACAAGCACAAACGCTGATTTTCCTAAAGCCGCAGACACGCTTCTCACTGAATTCTGGAAGAAAGATCGATCATTGCCTCAAGACATAGATGGAGTTATCCAAATTAACAACGACATCGCTGTTGACATATTAAGGGTTGTAGGGCCTGTGAATACTGAGAAGTATTCTATTAGAACAGACACAGGTGCCTACATAACAGTTCCAGTAACTGAATTTAGTGCAGATAATGTTATTGAGAATCTGGAAAATATTGCTGGTGGAAAGCTTGCAGAAACTATTGGAAGAAAAGAAATAATAAAATTTTTAGGACAATCAATATTGCAAAAAATATTTACCTCCGAAGCTACAAACTTAGTAAATATTGCAAGAGTAATGCTTGATTCAATGAGCAAGAAAGACATAATGCTTTATTCGTTTGACCCGAATGTCGAGAAGGCATTTCAGGATTTGGGATATGGAGGAAGAATTGTGAATGTTCCGGATGGGTCGGATTATCTTCACGTTAACAGAAGTAATTTTGGCGCAGGTAAAGCGGACTGGACAAAGGAAGGATTTGTAACCCAAGATGTCTACAAAAATATCGAAGTAAAAGATGGAAAGAAAATCAGTACAGTTAAGGTTACAATTCATAATCCGAAGCGACCATCGTGGTACAACATTGATCCTTGCTGTTTTTACAATGCATACCTGAGAGTGTATGCACCACTAGGTTCTAAGATGGTATCAGTAACAGCCTCAGATGGTCAGGATCCACAAGGTGCGGAATATAGTGATACCGCATTAAGTAAGACATATTTTGAATCATTCACAAGACAGCAAAAAGAGACCGATCTTGAAGTAATCTATGTCTATGAATTGCCGGATGCAGTTAACCTCGATGATTACAGGATTTTGATACAGAGACAGTCCGGGACTAGCGTAGATGATTACAAAATCGGGGTAGAGGGAGTAACTCAAGAAATTCTACTGAATTCCGATAAACAGCTAGCTTTCTAGTTTTGTTTTAATTTCCCTCTCTAAAACTCCTTCTGTAAAGTTCTTCAAAAAGTTGTGAGCCTGCTTTTCAATTACAGAGTTATAAGCCTTTGAGCTTATAATTTTATAGGTGCTCATTTCAATTTGATTCAGATATTCAATTAATGATGAAGCGAGATTTTTTATTTGAGACCTTGAATAAAACCCCAAAATCTTTAGTAATTTTAAATTGAAAGCATTGAGCAGGGTTAAGCTCGGAGATCTGTCAATATAGGCTAAAGTTTTTGATAAAAGTTTGAATAAAATATCGCTCGGTTCCGCCTCAGGGACAAGTTTTTCGAATATCTCGCAAATATAATATCCGTACGCTGTGATTGCTAGGGTATCTTTTATTTTTGAGTAAGTCTTGATTGATTCAGCTTGAGTCAAAATATACCATCCCTTGTGATCCACCGCCTGCATATCCACCAAATTAAATAATTCCAGATGGCCACGCTTAGTTGAGGTTATTTTCCTAATGCCTTTTGCGATTGCAGTAATTTTGCCTTTCTCTTCGGTGTATAAAGTTATAAGCCGGTCAGCTTCTTTGTAGTTGCTTCTTTTTAATACTATGGCTTTTGTCTTTAAATACTTTTCCATCATGAATTAGAAAGATTTTACCAGAACGAAAGAACGCCTCACTATGCTTGCCTATACCCATTCGGGCACAGGCCTTTTTCGCTTCGCGAAAAAGTAATGTATAATATTTGCAGAACATAATGGATCAAAACCAACAACAGAAACCTCAAGAGACTTCGATCTCAAACAAAGTTATTTCATTATGTAAACGCAGGGGATTTGTGTATCCTTCATCCGAAATTTATGGCGGATTTTCAGCCACATATGATTATGGTCCGCTTGGTGCTCAGATGCTCAAAAACATAAAAGACTTGTGGTGGAAATCATTTGTGGAAAGCCGTCTAGATGTCGTAGGTCTCGATGGTGCTATATTTTCACATCCTAGAACCTGGGAAGCCAGCGGCCACGTTTCGTCTTTTAATGATCCATTGGTAGAAGATAAGAAAACTCATGTCAGATATAGGGCTGACCATTTAATCGAGGAAAAATTAGGAATAGAAACCGCCAAACTATCTTTCGACGAACTGCAAAAGATTTTAGATGAAAATAATATAAAAAGTCCCGATGGCAACGAACTTACCAAACTAAAATCATTTAATCTAATGGTTGAAGCAGAACTTGGAAGTACAGATGGTAATAAAATTAAAGCCTACTTAAGGGGAGAAACCTGCCAGGTAATTTTCCTACAATATTTAAATGTGCTTCAGTCAATGCGTCTTAAAATACCTTTTGGTATTGCTCAAATGGGCAAGGCATTTAGAAACGAAATTACGACAAAAGATTTCATTTACAGAACACGTGAATTTGAACAGATGGAATTGGAGTATTTCATTCCTCCTAATGACGGGCAAAAGTGGTATTCATATTGGCAGGAATTTATGCTTAGCTGGTTTGTTGAAAAATTGGGTATGCCGAGAGATAAATTCAGATATCGGGAGATTCCAAAAGAAGAAATGTCTCATTATGCAAAAATTCAAAATGATTTTGAATTTGAGTCATCATCTGGGAAGTGGTTCGAGTTATCTCCACTTAATCATCGCGGGGATTGGGATTTGAGCCGACATATGCAATATAGCGGGGTTGATTTTACTTACCGGGATCAGGAATCAGGAGAATCCTTTATTCCAAATGTCATAGAAATTTCTATAGGAATAAATCGTACAATGTACGCACTTTTGGATAACTCATATTGGGAAGACGGCGATCGCGTTGTTTTGAAACTGCATAAAAATATTGCTCCATATAATGTGGCTGTATTTCCGTTGGTGAAGAATAAGCCTGAGATTGTTAATAAGGCTAAGGAAGTCTTCGCACAGCTTGTTGAACAGGGTTTCAGAGTAGCGTGGGATGATCGTGGCAATGTCGGTAAAAGATATTACTCCCAGGATGAAATAGGTACTCCAAAAGGCATTACAATCGATTATAAGACTTTAGAAGACAATACTGTGACAATACGCGATCGGGATACAATGGAGCAGATAAGAGTTGATATTAGTGAGCTTAAAGATAATATCTAGTGGATTTTAAAGAATATCAAAAATTATCGCGTGAAACCGCAATTTACCCCAATTTAGGCAAAAATTTCATATATCCCACGCTGGGGTTATCCGGAGAGTCAGGAGAAATAGCCGAAAAAGTTAAAAAAGTCTTAAGAGATTCTGATGGAGTTATTACCAACGAAACCAGGGAGTTGCTAAAAAAAGAGCTGGGAGATGTTCTATGGTATCTATCTCAGCTTTCTGTTGAATTCGGATTCACGCTGGAAGAAGTCGCTGATGAAAATATTAAAAAGCTCGCTTTGCGTAAAGAAAAAGGAACACTCCACGGAAGTGGAGACAACCGTTAATTTTAAATACCCAACTTAGCCTTTTACACAACATATATAAACAGCAGGAATTGGACTTTTCGAAATCTGTCTGTCCCCGACAAGCGAGGACAGGTAAGTTAGATTTCGAAAAGTCCAATTCTTGCTCTCTCGGGTCTTATTCGTATTCCCAACCTTCATACATTGACTTAATATATCTATATAACAAAGTGGTGATTAGTGGTGAATGACATTAATTAGAACAAAGTTATTGATCCTGCACATTTATACAAACAAAAATGATAATTGGAGAACACAAACAAAAACTTGGTGATAAAAACCGAATAGCCTTCCCGAAAAAATTCCGCGAAGAGCTTGGAAATAAGCTTATTATCACAAGAGGCTACGAAGGTTGTGCCATATTGATGTCTCCTGCCCAGTGGGAGGAAATGATTTCTGATTCAATATCAGGTCCTTTCGTCTCAGAATCAATCCGCGACACTCGTAGATTTTTACTCGCCGGCGCTTCAGAAGTCGAACTTGACGCACAGGGAAGGTTTGTTGTTCCTCCATACCTTGTTGAATATTCAGAAATAGAATCTGAAGGAACTTTTTTAGGTTTAGGCCAATGGGTCGAACTTTGGGCTACAGGTAAATGGGAAGAAAAGCGCAAGCAAATTGAGTCCAATAGCTCTTCGATCGGTGAAAGATTAGCTGGAGTTTCAGGCAAATAATATGAATTATCAACACGTTCCGGTTTTATTGAATGAAGCAGTCGAAGGTCTAAACGTAAAAAACGGTGGTCTGTACATAGATTGTAATCTTGGCGGCGGAGGGCATACCGCGAAGATTTTAGAGTTAGGCGGAAACGTTTTAGCTTTGGATATAGATAAATCGGCGATTGAGTATTGTACAGATCGGTTTAGTTCTGAAATGAGATCCGGAAAGCTAAAAATATTTAAGTCCAATTTTAAGGACATAAAGCGTGTAACAAAGGAAGCCGGATGGAAAGAATCGGAGATAGACGGGGTTTTATATGATTTGGGTCTTAGCACATTTCAAATAAAGCAATCAGCAAGAGGATTCAGCTTTGAGGATCAAACAGAACTTGATATGAGAATGGATCAGGAACTCGGTGTTAGGGCGATTGATTTATTGATTGTCCTCTCTGAGGATGAATTAGCGTCGCTTATCCTGGATTACGGTGATGAGCCTCAAGCGAAGATTTTTGCCAAAGCAATTAAAAAGCTTATAAAACAAAAAGACGGGAAAATTACGGCTTTCCAACTAGCTGAAGTCGTTAAGAATTCGTCTAAGTATCGCGCAAGCAGGTTACACCCGGCTACGAGAGTTTTTCAGGCTCTGAGGATTGCTGTTAATAGCGAATTATCAAGTTTTGAAAGTTCAGTGCAGGATGCGGCGGATCTATTAAGAACCGGCGGAAGGCTATCAATAATAACCTTTCACTCTCTAGAAGACCGGATTGCTAAAAGCATAAATGATAGAAGTGATTTGAAAAACTTGCTTAAAAAGCCGATCGTTGCATCAAAAGAGGAAGTCGAGAGAAATTCTTCCTCTAGAAGTGCGAAGCTTAGAATTTATGAAAAAATTTAAAATTCGAACCATAAACATAATAAATATTTTCCTCTCAATTACGTTTTTAATAATGCTTGGTCTTAGGTTCTATTATTCAGACAAGGTATCTGTCGCAGGGGTTTACTTGCGTGAATATGAGAAACAACTCTCTTCGTATCAAAAACAAAACGAATTTTTAAAAAATCAGTATTTAAGCCTTACTTCACTTTCAGTAATAAAGCCTTTAGCTCTTGAAAACGGCTACGTCGAGGCTAATGTTGAGTATTACACATCTCCCGATTTAGCCGTAAGATAATTCAGTATGAAGTTCTCGAAGATAAATCCTGAATGGCGGTATAACTTAGTCGTGTATTGGGTTGGGTTTCTTCTCCTTGTAGTATGTATACGCCTTTTTCAGATCCAGGTTATTAATTCCTCCAGATATAAAGCTCAGGCACGTGAGCAGCAATGGCACGGTTTTAGTCTTCAATCAAAACGCGGCACGATTTACACAAGCGATAAATACCCTGTAGCGGCAAACAAAGCGGCATATACGATGTATTTGAACACGTCTCAATTAGAAAAAAACCGGGATATATACAAAGAATTGAAAGGTCTTATTCCGGAGCTGGATAAGAAATACTCCGACAGCATTATAAATTCCCAAAAAAAGTGGATAAAATACGTTGAAAATCTTAATTGGGACCAGTATCAGAAAATTGACGAGATGAAAATACCAGGAATAGGCTTTGAAGAAACATACTCAAGATACTATCCGGAAGGAATGATGTTAAGCCATGTTCTAGGTTTTGTCGGGAAAGATCAATATGCTGAAGATGTCGGTTACTATGGGCTTGAACAATATTACAATGGTGATCTTGAGGGGCAAAATGGATGGCTCTTTCAAGAGCGTACAGCAGGCGGAGATCCGATTTTATGGGGAGATATTGAGAAGATCCCTCCTCAGGATGGAAGCGACTTGTATTTGACTATAGATCGCAACATACAATTCATGATAGAAGAAAAACTGAAAGAAGCTGTTGATAATTACAATGCTAAATCAGGTGTTATTATCATTGTTGAACCTTCAACCGGGGCGATTATTTCACTCGCAAATTATCCGAATTTTGATCCGGCAAACTATGAAGAGGCGATTGAAAATGAAGAGCTCGTCAGAAATGATGCGATCTCAACCGTTTATGAGCCGGGTTCTGTGATGAAAAGTGTTACAGTCGCAAGTGCTATTGATGCAGGCAAGGTAAATGAGGACTCTGTGTATAATGACACCGGTCCGAGAGTATTTTCAGGTCATGTTGTTGATAATTGGGACGGAAAGCACCATGGGGAAGAGACAATTACCGAAATTCTTCAACACTCCAATAATTTA